>JBBRNS010000131.1:0-10617 GCA_038230175.1 Burkholderiales bacterium | reverse complement strand
CAAAGTGGCTGTGGCCTAGCTCCGAGTTGCGCAGCGCGTAACTTTGGTAGTCTTGCGACGGGCGGCGCTCCAAAAAGCCAGCGGTAAAGCCCCGGTTGGCCAAGCCTTCTAGTTCGGTAAGCAATGCGGGGTTAAACGGCCTGCCCGCCACCGCGTCGTCAATGGCACGGCGGTAGGTTTGTGCGGTGCGGGCCACGTAATACAGGCTTTTGGTGCGCCCTTCGATCTTGAGGGAATCAATGCCCATCTTGGTTAGGCGCTCTACGTGTTCCACGGCGCGCAGGTCTTTGCTGTTCATGATGTAGGTGCCGTGCTCGTCTTCCATGATGGGCATGAGCTGGCCGGGGCGCCCGGCTTCTTCGAGCAGGTAGACCTGGTCGGCGGCCGGGTGGCGCGGGCTGCCTCCGCAGGCGGCGAAGGACTGCTCGGCCTCGTCTTGCGCGGCGTTGAAGTCAAAGCCCGCGTCCAACTTGATGGCAATGGCTTCGCCGGTATTGGCGTCCACCGCGCTGGGCTGGGTGCTGTAGCCCCAGCGGCAGGCGTTGGTGCAGGTGCCCTGGTTGGGGTCGCGCCGGTTGAAGTAGCCCGATAAAAGGCAGCGCCCCGAGTAGGCAATGCACAGCGCGCCGTGCACAAACACCTCTAGCTCCATGTCGGGGCATTCTTGGCGAATCTTCTCAATCTCGTCCAGGCTGAGTTCGCGCGACAGGATGATGCGCTTCACGCCCACTTTTTGCCAAAACTTGACCGCCATGTAGTTGACGGTGTTGGCCTGCACCGAGAGGTGAATCGGCACGTCGGCAAAGTTGCCCTTGTCCATGCCCTCGCGCACCATCATGATCAGACCGGGGTCGGCCATGATGAGGGCGTCAGGCTGCATGGCAATGACGGGCTCGATGTCCCGCAGGTAGGTGCGCACCTTGTCGTTGTGGGGCAGCAGGTTGCTGGTGACAAAGAATTTTTTGCCTCGGGCGTGGGCTTCTTGGATGCCAATCTGGATCTGCTCCAGCTTGAATTCGTTGTTGCGCGCGCGCAGGGAGTAGCGTGGCTGGCCGGCATAAATGGCGTCGGCGCCAAAGTCAAAGGCAGCGCGCATTTTGTCCAGCGAACCGGCGGGAAGGAGGAGTTCGGGTGATTTTGGGCTCATGGCTCTATTGTCTCGAAGCCCAAGGCGCGACAATTGCGATATGACAAAGCAAATAGTAATTGCCGGGGGCGGCATAGGCGGGCTATCTGCGGCCCTGGCCTGTAGTTTCGCCAATTGGCCGGTGCGGTTGTTGGAGTTCGCGCCCGATTTTTCAGAGATGGGCGCCGGTATTCAATTGGGCCCCAACACCGTTCGCGTTTTGCATGCATGGGGCTTGGGGCAGGATCTGAGCCGCCTGGCAGCCTACCCGGACCGGTTGCAGGCCCGCAGTGCCAGCACCGGCGACGAATTGGGGGTTTTGCCCCTGGGTGAGCGCACCCGCCGACTCTATGGCGCACCGCACGCCACGATTCACCGCGCCGACATGCAGCATATTTTGCTCAAGGCCGTGCGCAAGCAGAGCAGGGTGCAGATGCACATGCGCTCGGGTGTGGAGTCGTTTGTCGAGACGCCGGATGGCATACAGGTCTCAACCCTGGGCGGTCAGTCTTACGAGGGCGACGCCTTGGTGGGCGCCGACGGTTTGTCGAGCCGGGTGCGGCAAAAGTTACTGGACGATGGCCGCCCGCGCGTGACCGGGCATCTGGCCTACCGGGCTATGGTGCCGCAAAGCAGCCTGCCCGAGCGTTTGCGTAGCCTACAAATTACCGTGTGGATGGGGCCCAAGATGCATGTGGTGCAGTACCCTGTGCGCCGGGGGCAAGGACTCAACGTGGTGGCCATTGTGCAAGGCACGGTAGACGGCCAAATCGACGATTGGGACCACAGCGCCAACGCGCAAGATCTGCGTGATGCGATGTCGGGCGCATGCCGACCCTTGCAAGATCTGGTTGCGGCCATTGAGCACTGGCGCTTGTGGCCGCTGCGTGACCGCCCCCCCATGCGCGGCCCGCAAGAACAAGCCCAGGGTCGTGTAGCGCTGCTGGGCGATGCGGCGCACCCCATGCGCCCGTACATGGCCCAAGGCGCGGGCATGGCGATTGAAGATGCCGCGTGTTTGCGCCATGTGTTGACCCCACCCGATGTGCCGATGGCGCAGCGCCTGCAAACCTATGCGGCGCTGCGCTGGCAACGCAATGCACGGGTGCAAGAGCGGGCCATTCGCAATGGCAAAATTTTTCACGCCCAAGGCCCCGTGCGCTGGGGCCGTGACTTAGTCATGCGCATGCGCGGTGAACGCGTGATGGATGTGCCTTGGCTGTACGGCGGCGCGCCGTTTTAGGCCCCATGCCAGCTAGACTGGCGCGCTGACTATCAAGAAGGACAGGGAATGGACACGCATGACAATGTGGCGCTGGTAACCGGCGCGGGCACGGGCATTGGCAAAGCCGTTGCGCAGTTGATGCTCAAAAGCGGCTACCGGGTTGTATTGGCCGGCCGGCGCATTGAGGCCTTGAATGAGGCCGCTCAGGGCTGGGGCGCTGACAAGGCCCTGGTGGTGCCCACCGACGTGAGCCAGCCTGCATCCGTCAATGCGCTGTTTGCGCAGATTCAAGCACGCTTTGGGCGCCTGGATGTGCTGTTCAACAACGCTGGGGTGAGTGCGTTTAAGGCGCCATTTGAGGATTTGAGTTTTGAGCAGTGGCAGCGCGTGGTCGACACCAATTTCACCGGGGCGTTTTTGTGTGCACAGGGCGCCTATCGGATGATGAAAGACCAAAACCCGCAAGGAGGGCGCATCATCAACAACGGGTCTGTTTCGTCCCATTCACCCCGACCCAATTCAGCGCCCTACACGTCCACCAAACACGCCATCACCGGGTTGACCAAATCGATATCGCTCGATGGGCGCAAGTACAACATTGCCTGCGGCCAAATCGACATCGGCAATGCGCTGACCGAGCTGGCCGCCCCCATGACCAAGGGGGTGCTGCAGGCCAACGGTGCGGTTGCGGTGGAGCCGATGATGGACGTGGCCGAGGTTGCCAACGCGGTGCTGCACATGGCGACGCTGCCGCTGTCGACCAATGTGCAGTTTATGACCATCATGGCCACCCAAATGCCCTACATCGGGCGCGGATGACCGAGCCCCAACCTTTGCGCCTAGTCCTGGCGACCCAGAAGCAGGTATTCCAGAAGCGCTTTTTGCGCGTGCATGCGGTTCTCGGCCTCATCCCACACCACGGATTGGGGGCCGTCGATGACCTCGGCGGTGACTTCTTCACCCCGGTGCGCCGGCAGGCAGTGCATGAAGAGGGCGTCGGGTTTCGCGGCGGCCATCATGGCCTCATCAACACACCACGCGGCAAAGGCTTTGCGGCGGGCCTCGTTCTCAGCCTCGTAGCCCATGCTGGTCCACACGTCGGTGGTGACCAGGTCAGCGCCGGCGCAGGCCTCTAGCGGGTTGCTATAAGTTTTGTAGCTTCCATCGCCCATTCCGTCTGGGGTGATGGCCACTTTTCTATCGACTTCGTAGCCGCCCGGTGTGCTGACCCGCAGGTGAAAGCCGAGCATGGCCGCAGCTTGCAGCCAGGTGTTGGCCATGTTGTTGCCGTCACCCACCCACGCTACGATCTTGCCGCGTATGGAGCCGCGATGCTCAATGTAGGTGAAGATGTCCGCCAAAATTTGGCAGGGGTGAAACTCATTGGTCAGCCCGTTGATGACGGGCACGCGGGAGTGGGCCGCAAAGCGCTCGATTTTGGTCTGCTCGTAGGTGCGGATCATCACGATGTCCGTCATGCGGCTGATGACCTTGGCGCTGTCTTCAATCGATTCGGCTCGGCCCAACTGGCTGTCACCGGTGGTCAGGTTGACCACGCTGCCGCCCATTTGGCACATGCCGGCTTCAAAGCTGACGCGGGTGCGGGTGGATGCCTTCTCGAAAATCATGGCCAGCGTGCGGTCCACCAGGGGGTGGTTTTTTTCGTAGGCCTTGAACTTCTTCTTGATGATGGCGGCGCGCGCAAAGAGGTAGGCGTATTCATCGGCATTGAGGTCGCCAAATTGCAGGTAGTGGCGCAGTGGTGTCGTCATGCTGGGGCTCCCATCAACTGTTGGATCAAGGGGCACAAAATAGCCACCACCTGGTCGGCCTGGGCGGCGGTCATGATCAACGGTGGCACCAGGCGCACAACGGTGTCCGCGGTGACGCTGATGAGCAGGCCGTTGTCCGCGCACTGCTGCACCAGTGCGCCGCAGGGCTTGGCCAAGTCAATACCGAGCATCAAGCCTTGGCCACGAATGTCTTTGACCGCGCCACTGGCCAATTCAGCCGCCAGGGTCTTTTGGAGTGCTGCCTTGAGGTGGGCGCCAACCGCGGCGGCGTTTTCCATCAAGTGGTTGGCTTCCATGATGCGGATGGTCTCCACCCCAGCGCGCATGGCCAAGGGGTTTCCACCAAAGGTGCTGCCGTGGTTGCCCGGTGCAAAAATGTGGGCCGCTTTGGGGCCAGCGACGACGGCACCCACCGGTACGCCCGATCCCAGGCCCTTGGCCAGGGGCATCACGTCGGGCTTGATACCGGCCCATTGGTGGGCAAACCATTTGCCGGTGCGGCCCATGCCGCATTGCACTTCGTCGATCATCAGCAACCAATCGCGTTCGTCGCACAGGGCGCGCACGTCACGCAGGTAGTCCATGTGCATGGGGTTGACGCCGCCTTCGCCCTGAATGGCTTCAAAGAATACGGCCACCACGTTGGGGTTGTTGGCGGTGGCGGCTTTGAGTTGTTCAATGTTGTTGATCGGAACCCTGATGAAGCCTTCGACCAAGGGGCCAAACCCGGCCTGTACCTTGGGGTTGCCGGTGGCGCTGAGCGTGGCGATGGAGCGGCCATGGAAGGCTTTCTCATAGACCACCACTTCAGGGCGCTCAATGCCTTTGTCGTGGCCAAATTTACGGGCCAGCTTTAAGGCGGCTTCATTGGCCTCTAGCCCCGTCGAGCAAAAAAACACATTGGTCATGCCCGAGCGTTCGACCAGCAGCTTGGCCAGTTCTTCTTGCAGGGGGATGTGGTAATAGTTGGAGGTGTGGATGAGCTTGGTCACCTGGTCTTGCAGCGCCGCGACCAAATCGGGATGGTTGTGGCCCAGCGTGTTGACGGCGATACCGCCCAAAGCGTCCAGGTATTCGCGGCCGTTGACGTCCCACACGCGGCAGCCCTGGCCGTGCGAGAGGGCAATAGGCAGGCGGCCGTAGGTGTTCATCACATGGGGTGACGAGGGCGCAGCAGGTGCTGCGTGGGATTGGGTAGGGGCAGCGGCAGTCATGTAGGGGCTCCAGGTTCAGCGCAATAACAAAACGGCCTTTGCCACTGTCCGCGCAATGTGGGCGTCGGTGGGGTGGGGCCGTCAAGCGCCAATTCTAGGGGTAAGGGAAATCGCCATTGGTGATCAATCGGAATCACAGCAATGCGCCCGTGGGACGCCTTGGCTGTTGCTGGCCGTGGCGGTGTCAGCGTCATGGAGGTTTGCTCAGATAGAATTTGTAAGTGCTCCGGGGCGATGTCCGTCCCACCACACACCGCGATGAACCGCCGCACGATGGTTGCTCCTACGTCCAAAGAACTTTTTATCCTGGGTATCACCCGGCAGGGGAAAATGTTTCGACCCAGCGACTGGGCGGAGCGGTTGGCGGGCGTTATGAGTACCTTTCATCCGGGCGGCGCAAGCCCTGGCAGCCATTTGCGGTATTCGCCGTGGTGCATTCCGACCTCCATTGGGCAGGCAAAATGTGTGATTGTTCACAGCGATTTGCGTGACTACGACGTGATGGCTTGGAATTTTTGCGTCAACTTCGCCAAAGACAACGATTTGCAGGTTAGCGACGTGCGACCCGAGGCCCCCCATTCTGTTGGTTAGTGTGCCGTTATGCGCCCTTGTGCCATGCTCATCCCAAGTCGGGCTATAATCGACGGGCTAGTGCGACACGTATGTCGCGTTAAGTAGGTGCGTTCAACTCTGAAAACGTACCCGATGATGTACGTCATTGGAGTCTTGTGAAATACACCGGTTAACCCGGAAATCAAGTGCCATGTGGCTGAAATTTGTCCATGGCACTGTCGAAACGAAACGGTTTATACCGTTTTAGATCGAGGGTGGCGTGCGCCATTTTTAGCCTTCCGCCAAAAGCGCATGAGTACACTCGCGATCAGCCATCTGACAAACCAAAGGTCACCCACAAGGTGTACCTTCTCGCGTAGTAATTCTCAAGAGACTGAGCGCAAGCTCTGACTTGTCTTGTCACACCCCTGTGAGAAATCACAGGATGCCGTGACCTCATGTACGACCATGAGTAGCCTACGGTGACATGCAGCGCTGGTAACGGCACTGTGTGAAGCTCACCGGACAATGGACCCCCGTGCAAACGGTGGCAACAATTCGCGAGGATTGATGTCAGAAACTGCCAGCAGAAAGGCGGTGGAGGGGCTAGGCTAGTTCCATACGGGTAATGCAAGTGAACTGCTGTTTGAATCTGGGTAACGATTGAATGGCCAAATCTGCTGATAGGCCATAACCAAAAGGTACGCTGTCGGATATATCCGTTAGCCGTGGATATACGTCGTCATCGCACAGCCCCAGAAAAGGCAGACCCTAAGTGGATAGGCACTGCGCGGATAAATACCGCGCGTGTCGGCAAATCAGGGAACGTGGTAAGCCCCATCATCTGCCCGCGTGCCTCGGTGCGCAGGCAGGGAAGCCGCAAGGCAACCCGTTGGGTGAGGGGGTAGAGGATCGTGGAAAAAGCGAATGGTTGCCTGTAATCGGTGACATAGGGGTTCAAAATTTGCCCTGACGCGAAAGCTTGCAGACTTCCATACGTGGTGCAACCGTCGTTGACGACTGCATAGAGTTCAAACCAGCCCGAAGGGATGTGCAATCCCTTCGGGGAGAAGCGCGTCCTCAAGGTTAACCAAGAGGACAGCATGAGAAAAGTTTTCTGCAAAGAAAATTCTGCGCCCTCGCGCGAACCACAAGACTGGCATGCCATTGATTGGCAGCGTGTTGAGTGCAACGTGAGGACAACGCAGATACGTTTAACGAAGGCAACACAGGAAAAGGATTGGCGCAGGGTGAAGGCCTTGCAAAGATCCTTAACCCACTCGTTTAGCGCCAGGGCACTGGCAGTACGACGAGTGACAGAAAACCAAGGTAAGCGGACGGCAGGGGTCGACCGGGTGCTATGGGAATCGCCAAACCTGAAATGGAAGGCAATTAGTGAGTTGAAACAGCAAAGAGAATATAGGCCAAAGCCATTACGGCGGGTCTATATTCCCAAGTCAAACGGGAAGGAGCGCCCTCTGGGTATACCAACCATGTTTGACCGCGCCATGCAGGCACTCCACCTGCTTGGACTTGAACCTGTGAGTGAGTCCACGAGCGATCCGAACAGCTACGGCTTTAGGAAAAATCGTTCAACGGCTGACGCCATGGGGCAAATATTTGTTTGCATGTCTCAGAAGGCTTCGGCTCAATGGGTATTGGAAGCAGATATCAAAGGCTGTTTTGATCATATCAACCACGAATGGTTGGAGCGTCATGTTCCTATGAATAAGGCGATCCTGCACAAGTGGTTGAAAGCTGGAGTGGTCTACCAAGGCCAGCTAATGCCAACTGAAGAAGGTACACCGCAGGGTGGCATCATTTCGCCAACTTTGGCGAATATGACATTGAACGGTCTGGAGTTGGAGCTGCATGCGCACTTATGTGCCAAGTATGGGAAGACGAAGGGCGGGAAACTGAAAATCAATATGGTTCGGTATGCCGATGACTTTGTGATCACCGGCACCTCGAAAGAGGTGCTGGAGACTGAAGTGCGGCCTTGGGTAGAAGCATTCCTCGCACAACGAGGGTTGCAACTGTCGCCGGAGAAGACGCGAGTCACACATATAGACGAAGGTTTTGATTTTCTGGGATGGAATTTCCGCAAATACAGCGGGACACTTCTCATCAAGCCCAGTCGGAAAAACGTCAAGGCGTTCTACGGCAAGGTACGGGAAATTATCAAAAGTTATTTGCATGCGAAACAGGAGGTTCTCATAGGGAAATTAAATCCAATCCTTCGGGGTTGGGCACAGTACCACCAACCAGTGGTAGCAAAAGCAACGTTTAGCAAACTGGATTCGCTGATTTATTGGCGGCTAGTGCGATGGACGAAAAGGCGGCATCCGAAGAAGAGTTCGACATGGAATCTCCTGAAATATTGGAAAAACGTGAACGACCGATCAGAATTTGCCGTTGCACTGAAAACTGATAGCGACTCGAAGCGATGGTCGCGACTGTATCGATTAGCGGATACGGCAATCGTCCGACACCAGAAGATCAAAGGGGACTACAACCCGTTTGATCCAAAATGGGAAATGTATGGGGAGGAGTTGCGCGGAAAGCGAATGCTGCAAAGCATCGCGTACCGAAGCGAACTTACCAATCTGTATAGGTCGCAGTCAGGAAAATGTGCACTTTGCGGAGTTGCAATTGACAGGGAAACCGGATGGCACGACCACCACATTGTTCGCAAAGTGGAAGGCGGGTCGGATAACTTGTCAAATAGAGTGCTGTTACATCCGGTATGCCATGCGAAGTTGCATGCTAGAGGTTTGAAAGTTGTGAAACCGGCCCCCTAGGGGCTTAGGTGCTCTGCAAAGTTTTCGGGGTATAATTCCGAGGCTATGCTGCAGGGTACTAGGTTGTGCTCGAGCCGGATGCGATGAAAGTCGCATGTCCGGTTCTTCGGGGGGAATGATCCAGTAATGGATTGTTCCTACCCTCCTGCACAGTGCATGGCGCACGCTGAAAGCAGTTCCAGCACTCAGCGCAAGTTCAAAATTTACAGGAAATACACAATGATCGCATCCAGCATCAAAGCCGCTGTCGTCAAAGACAACGCACGCAATCCCAATGACACCGGCAGCCCAGAAGTGCAAGTCGCTCTGTTGACCGCCCGTATCAATGAGCTCATGCCCCACTTCAAGACCCACGCCAAAGACCACCACGGTCGCCGCGGCTTGGTGCGCATGGTTAACACCCGCAAGAGCTTGTTGGTTTACTTGAACCGTATTGACCACGATCGTTACGTCGCCCTGATTGCCAAGTTGGGTCTGCGTAAGTAAGTGTTAGATTGAATGACGAACGCCTGAGTTAGGTCACTAGCTCAGGCGTTTTTTACTTCGGAGACAGTAAGAACAGAGCGAAGCTGTGTCATTCCATAGAAATTGGGGCTGTTTGGCCCAGTGTCTCTGGAATGGCATCGTGTTCTGTGACGGGTCTCCAGGCTCGGGCGAAGTGGCCTTTACTTCCCACATCAAATAGGAGATACAACAACATGACCATGTTCAAAAAAGTTAGCAAAACCTTCCAATGGGGTCAGCACACCGTCACCATGGAAACCGGCGAAATTGCACGCCAATCCACTGGCGCCGTCTTATTGGATATGAACGGCACCGTGGTTCTGGCCACTGTGGTTGCTAAAACTGAAGGCAAGCCAGGGCAAGACTTTTTCCCCTTGACCGTTGACTACCTTGAGAAGTCTTACGCCGCAGGCAAGATCCCCGGCAGCTTCTTTAAGCGCGAAGGCCGTCCCAGCGAGTTTGAAACGCTGACCAGCCGCCTGATCGATCGTCCGATCCGCCCCTTGTTCCCCGAAGGTTTCTTCAACGAAGTGCATGTGGTGATCCACACCGTGTCGTTGAACCCTGAAGTTGACGCCGACATTGCTGCCCTGATTGCGGTCAGCGCTGCGTTGTCTGTCTCTGGTATTCCGTTTAACGGCCCGATTGGCGCCGCCCGCGTGGGTTACGTCAACGGCGAATACGTCTTGAACCCTGGCCAGACCCAGCGCAAAGATTCCATCATGGATCTGGTCGTTGCCGGTACTGAAGCTGCTGTGTTGATGGTCGAGTCTGAAGCGCAACAACTGTCCGAAGAAATCATGTTGGGCGGTATTGTTTACGGTCATGCGCAAGGTGCTATTGCTATCAACGCGATCCACGAACTCGTGCGTGACGCCGGCAAGCCAGTCTGGGACTGGAAAGCGCCTGCCAAGGACGAAGTGCTGATCGCCAAAGTAGGCGCGTTGGCCCAAGAAAAGCTGGCCGCCGCTTACCAAATCCGTAACAAGCAAGAGCGTACGAAAGCGACGCGCGGGGTCACTACCTGGACCAAAGCTGGCCTGAAGGCCGAAGGCGTTGAGTTCGATGGCGTGGTCGTTGACGGCCTGTTGTTTGACATCGAAGCCAAGATCGTTCGCGGCCAGATTCTGGCAGGCGAGCCCCGTATCGACGGGCGTGATACACGTACGGTGCGCGCCATTGAAATCCGCAACAGCGTGCTGCCCCGTACCCACGGTTCTGCGCTGTTCACCCGTGGTGAAACACAGGCGCTGGTCGTCACCACGCTGGGCACCGAGCGCGATGCACAACGCATCGATGCTTTGAGCGGCGACTACGAAGACCGCTTCATGCTGCACTACAACATGCCTCCGTTCGCCACCGGCGAAACCGGTCGCGTGGGTACGCCTAAGCGCCGTGAAAT
>JBBRNS010000130.1:0-10716 GCA_038230175.1 Burkholderiales bacterium | reverse complement strand
TGCCGAAATCACGTCGCTGCAGAACGTGCATTTGTCCCATTGGCAGCCGCGTCCGGTCAGGACCGGCACGATCCGGTTCGGATAGCGATCCCACGGGAAGTCGTCGAAATCAGGAAATAGGCAGTCGTCCAGTCGCCGCAGCGGTTGCGCTGCCAGGGTTCTACGGCCATCGGGGTACGTGATGCCAGCAAAGCGATCGAGGGACCCGCCTGAACAGACCGCTTCAACGAGATCCGGCAAGTCGCGCTCAATCTCGGCTCCGACCACGGCAGTTACGCCGGGCAATTTTCGCCATACATCTGCAACGCCGGTAAGATTGAACATGGGTCCGCCAAGCAACACCGGCACCCCATGCTTTGCAGCAAGCCGTCCGATCCCTTCAACCGTATGGAAATGCTCAAGATACGCGGACAGAAGGATTGCGTCGACGCCGTCCACGAATGCTTTTTCCAACTCACGAAGGACAACATTGCGGGGGCGCTGGACAAACCACTCTCGTGGCCAGCGTACGGCATTGCGCAGCATTCGTACGAAATGGTAATCGGACAGGCGGACCCGTCGGTGAATGTGGTCCCATAGTGATTCTTGCCGTTCTCGTGTCGCACTTGGAACATCAAGCGCGAGCGGACAGATCACCTTAACGGAGAAGCCCTCAGCCCTTAGTGAAGCCGCCAAAATGCCGATCGCTAGCGTCGGGAAACTTGTGAACCGGTTGAGATCTACAAGGAGGACGCGCCGGACCGGAAGAGTCGATCTGAGAGAAGCTTGAATTGGGAGCGACTCAGGCGATGGGGTGCAAAGTTTGATTTCGAAAGACTTATGTTTCTTCATACTACATTCGAAAACTTTTAGGATTTACAAAATATTGATTTGCGCAGTGTCCAAGTCTAGTGATGGATGCTATTGCAAACTTAGGCATAAACGTTGACGCGTTATGGTCGCGATTACCTGTCTGCCAGCGATCGGCAAAGAGCACCGCCGCGGCCCTCATGAGGGTTTGAAAGTATTGACGCTTAACCCGGGCTTGGTACTGCAATGGCCTACAGAGAGTTTGCTGCGACTTCTGCGTGACTGTTATGTGTAGGGAGTCTGCTCGTTTGTGGGCAAACCGACAATCACCCATTCGGGTGAATTCAAATGTGACCAGCCTCACCACAAACTGCATTGCCGAGCGCCCAAGTTCACCAAACCAGAGCCGAACACCGAACTGCCCTGCAGTTATGGCCATCACCTAAAGCCAGAAAGCAAAAAGCCCATCGCAATGGATGGGCTTGGTGCATATTAGGCCATATGGAGCGGGAAAAGAGGCTCGAACTCTCGACCTATACCTTGGCAAGGTATCGCTCTACCAACTGAGCTATTCCCGCATATGACTTTAAGAAAACCCATCATACAGATGAGTTATCTAATTTGGTGGCCTGGGGCGGAATCGAACCACCGACACAAGGATTTTCAATCCTCTGCTCTACCGACTGAGCTACCGGGCCTGAGCACGAAATTATAGCAGTAAGAATTGCCTGATTTGGGCGCGCCGCTGTTAATTGCCGCTGCGTTTACCACGGGTGAGGTCGACGCCCAGTTGCTTGAGCTTGCGGTACAGGTGGGTGCGCTCCAAACCGGTCTTCTCGGCGACGCGGGTCATAGACCCACTTTCACGGGAGAGGTGGTATTCAAAATACGCTTTTTCAAACTCGTCGCGGGCTTCACGCAGGGGCTTGTCGAGCACAAAATTTTGGCTGGCTTGTAAATGCGATTCAGCGGCACCAATCGCCATGTGCTGCACAACACCAATGGGCTCGACACTGGTAACCGTGAGCACCGACTCCACGGCCAACGTGGGCTTGCGAAAACTGCCCCGCGCCAGTGCTTGCTCTACTGCTTTGAGCAGCTTTTGGAGGGTGATAGGTTTTTCAAGAAAAGCCAATGCGCCAATTTTGGTCGCCTCGACAGCGGTGTCGATGGTGGCATGCCCACTCATCATGATGACGGGCATGGTCAACAAGCCGGTGGAGGACCATTCTTTGAGCAAAGTAACGCCATCGGTGTCGGGCATCCAGATGTCGAGCAACACCAGGTCGGGGCGCTCGCGCAAGCGCGCGGCTCTGGCTTGCGCGGCGTTTTCTGCGACATCAACACTGTGTCCTTCGTCATTCAGAATTTCGGAAAGTAGGTCTCTGATACCGTGCTCATCGTCAACAACCAAAATATTTGCCATGGTGTTCGTGCTGTCCCTCTATTGTGATGCGCTCATGTTTGAGTGCTTTTGTCGGTTGCTAATGATAACGATACTTGAGCGCCGACTACAGCACCGTTGAGAACACGGTTTTTAATGTCAACGCGGGCACCGTGTTCATCAGCGATTTTCTTGACCACTGCAAGGCCTAGGCCGGTGCCTTTGGCCTTGGTGGTGACATAGGGCTCAAAGGCTCTTTTGAGAATTTGCTCAGGGAACCCCGCGCCACTGTCGAGCACACTGAGGCGTACCCGCTCGGTGGCGGGCTGCCACTGGGTACGCAAGATGACTGTGCGCTCAACGCTGGGTTCGACCGGCATGGATTCGCAAGCGTCTTGGGCGTTTTGCAAGAGGTTGTGTATGACTTGGCGCAGTTGCTGCGCGTCGCCCATGACGGTGGGGCAGTTGGGCTCTAGATCCAGCACCAGGGGCACTGCGGAATTGTTTTCATAGAGCTGCGCGACGTCATGGACAAGGCCATTTAAGTCGACCGGTTTGAGTTCGGCTGCGGGCAGACGGGCGTAATCTCGAAACTCGTTGACTAGGCGCTTCATTGCCTCGACTTGGTCGACAATGGTTTTGACAGACTTGTTGAGGATGGCTTGGTCAACGTTGGTCAATTTACCGGAAAGCTTCATCTCTAGCCGCTCAGCAGACAACTGAATGGGGGTAAGTGGGTTTTTGATTTCGTGTGCCAGCCGGCGCGCCACTTCACCCCAGGCTTGAGCGCGCTGCGCAGACACGATCTCTGAAATATCGTCAAAGACCAACAGTCGGTCATCGCCCGGCAGCTCCGCCCCCCGCGCCACCAAAGTGACGGCGCGATCGAACGGGCTTTGCACGGGGTCTGCCATGGCACCGAGCTCAAAGGATTGTTGCCAATGGTCAAGGCCATGCTCGGCGTGTAAGGTCAAAAAATCGGCGAACTGGTGTTGGACGGCTTGGCCGAAAGCCTGCAAGCCATCGACATCGGACAGGTACTGGCCTTGGTGGGCGGCTAGGTCCACTTTGAGAATGCGGGTTGCGCCGGGGTTGGAAGAGCGAATTTGCCCTTTGGGGCCCAACACCAAAACGCCAGCAGTCAGGTTGTCCAAAATGGTTTGCAAGTTGGCCCTCGCAGCATCGACCTGCTCCATGCTTGTTTGCACGGCTTGGCGGGCATCGGAGAGTTGTTCTGTCATGGACGCAAATGCCCGGGTGAGGCCGCCCAGCTCGTCTTTGCCTTGCATGGCAAGCTTGGGCGTAAAGTCGCCTGCCGCGACCTGACTCACACCTTCCGCCAACAACAGCAAAGGACGAACGATTTGGTTCCCCAAAATAACGGCGAGCAAAATTGCGCCAAAAACGGCGAGGAAGAGGCTAAGCGTCAAGGTGCCGATGTACATGCGCTTGAGGCCTTGGCGCCCCAACGCGCGCTCTTGGTATTCGCGGTTGACACTCTCGACCGCGACGGCGTTGGCGACCAAATTGGCGGGGATGGCCTTGGATACCAGCAGAAAGCGCACATCGGCAGCCAGGCCCAGCTTTGCACTTACAAACGGCACTAGCACCTTGACATGGGGGTTGCCAAGCGCACCGGGCGTGACGTCTTCAAGCCCCTCGATCCAGGAAAACCCACGTTCTGTGCTGGCCGCACGAAATTGGCTGTTGGTCGGTTTGTCGGGTGTTAATCGAAAGCCCGATTGCCCGACGCTGGCGATCAGTTGACCAGAATCGCCCCAAACGGACAAGTCATCGGCCCCTAGCGTTTCGAGCAAACGCCCGATCTGCGCGCCCGCCATGCTGTCGGGCTTGTCGGAGAGTTGCAATGTCGCAGTTTTGGATTTGGCACTCAACTCTCCTGCCAAAGTATCCAGCGTTACCCGCCCAAGACTCAGGCCGGCTTCTAGCGCCCCTTCGACTTTGACATCGAACCACGTTTCAATGGAACGCGATACAAACTGGTAGGACACGACATAAATCAGCAAGCCCGGCGCGATACCCACCAAGGCGAATATGGTGGCCAATTTAAGCAGCAATCGGCTACCAAACTTGCCCCTGCGAAACCGAACGTACAGGCGCTGCGCTACCCACACAATGGACACGAGCAGCAGGCATGCCACGACAACGTTGATGGTGAAGAGCCGTGCGTAGTTGCGTTCGTACAGCTCCGGACTATTGGTTGCCTGCGTTAGCAGGTACAGCAGCACAATACCAATAACCACCATGGTCAATGCACCCATCGCGACCAGCCAACGGACCGCTCGGGCACTGGACGGCCGTCGAGCCGTAGCGGGGACGGGCGAGGCCCTGCTCATTTGGGAGCGGCGATGGTCAGCGGGGCGGTGGCCGCTGCGGCAAGATCCCAATCGGTCTGCCCCAGTGTGCCAATCTGAAACGGCAAAGGCAGTTGACTGATATCAAGCCGAAAGCGGAATTCGACTTTGTATTTCACGCCGCTGGAGAGTTCTGCCAGATTGGCTACCGGCCAGTAGGCGACTCGCTTGACCGTGGCCAGCGCTTGCTCCAATGTGTCAAAACTTTGGTTGAGTACAAGGCCGCTTCCCCCCTCACGGGCGGCGCCGGCCGTGACGTTAAGTCGCCAACGCCGGGTAAGCGGCTGGTAGGCCAGTCGCGTGTGCCGGCGGACTGAGGTCACCTTTCTGTCGTACCAATACCAGCGTTCGCGCACGATATCGGCCTCGGTGACAAAAAACAGGGGCACCCCTTTTAGCAGGGCATCTTCGACCGCCTGGGGAAGCTCAAAAACGATGCTACTGGAAGCAACAACCTCGTCGTCAATGACCTCTACGCGAAATTGAGAAATGTCAGCGCTGCTTTGGGCCTGTACAAGGCCTGCCCAGGCCAAAAGGATGGACAGGAGCAAACCCCGCATGACACTAGGAAGCCATCCGTTTTTGCAGGAGCGCGTAAAAGAAACCATCATGATCACGCTCTGCATTGTCCGGGACAGCGCCCGCTTTCCGATGGTGTGTGGGCATTAAATGGCCTGGAGACGGCATCAATGCGGCGTCGGTGTTGTTTGCAAGAAACGTTTGCACCTGAGCACTGCCCTCCGCCAAGAAAAGTGAACAGGTGCAATACAACAGGCGCCCGCCCGGTCGTACCAAGGGCCACAGGGCCTTGAGCAGACGTTGCTGCAGCGCGGCCAGCTGGGCGATGTCAGACTCACGGCGCAGCCAGCGTACGTCGGGGTGCCGGCGAACAATGCCAGACGCGGTGCAAGGTGCGTCGAGCAAAATCGCATCGAATGGCTTGCCATCCCACCACAGGTCAGGGCGGGCTGCATCGGCGGTCAAGACCGTTGCATGCAGACCCAGTCGGGCGGTGTTTTGGTGAATGCGTTCGCACCGCTGCCGATCAATTTCTAACGCGATGACTTCGCCGTCGCATAACTCCAATAAATGGCCGGTCTTGCCCCCGGGCGCGGCGCAGGCGTCGAGTATGCGCAATGGCGCGTCCGCCGCAATCCCCTGTAGCAACAAAGGAGCAGCCATTTGGGCTGCGGCATCTTGCACCGAAACAACACCATCGCCAAAGCCGGGGATGCGCTGGACGGGCAAAGCGGCGTCCAAGAAAATAGCGCCCTGCCCATCGACATTGTGTGCGATGCCGGCTTGCTCAAGGGTAGCTCGGTAGCTGGCTAGGGCGACCTTGCGTCGATTGAGCCGCAGGGTCATAGGGGCCTGCTGGTTTGAAGCTTGCAGCACGGCTTGCCAGTGTGTGGGGTGGTCTTTTTGAAGGCGCTTGATCCACCACAAGGGGTGGTTCCACAGAGCGACTGGGTCGGCGTCCGTCTGCGAAACCAGTGCTTCGCGTTCACGCAGAAAGCGCCGCAAGCATGCATTGACAAAAATGGCCTGGGCTTGCGTGGACTGCTGCCGCTTGGCCGCCTCTACCGCCTGGTTTACCAATGTAAATGCATCATAGGGGCAATCCTCTGGGCTCCATGCGAGCGCGAGCGCCACGCACAGTAATGCATCCACCGCGGGCGGTGGCCGCTTGTTTGCCAACTGCGAACGCAGTGCTTCCGCACGCCCGAGGTTACGCCAAACGTGAAAAGCCAAGGCCTGCACGCCGGGGCGCAGCGCAGCCGTAACACCCTCGATGGCAGCGGTCCCAGATGCACCGCCGCGTACGGCCAGAATGACCGATGCGGTCTCCGATAACTGGCGCCACAGCGGCACCGTATCATGGGCAGGCGTTGCTGTACTCACATCGGTCCCGCAGGCCTAAAGCCCAACAAGCCCACGACCAGGCGTGCGGGGAATTGGTAAACGGCTTCGTTGTACTTGAACAAAATGGTGTCGAGACCGGCCCTGGCGGTCTGCGCCTTGCTGGCCGCTGCTTCCCACTGCAAACGCATGGCCTCTGGCGGCGCCCACCCGCCCGGTTTGGTTGCGCTATTGGAGTTCAAAAGCCATAGGCTTTGGGTGGCCTCAAACAACTCGCCGACGCGTGCCACTGATTTGCGGACCAAAGGCATGCCCCGGGCATCTTTTAGCGCCTGGTCCAACAACTGCAAGTTCACCAACAGTTGCGCCTGCTCTTGGCGCAAGCCATCAGGAATGCTAGACAGGGCGGTGGCATCTGCCGTATCGGCATGGCTGATGTGTAGCTGGGCCAGCTTGATGCAATTGCGCATGTGTTTTTCTACCGAGCGCATCGCAGCCATGGCCCGGGCGCGGATGCGCATGAGTCGGTTGTACAAGCCAAGCACCCAAAACAACACAAGCGCCAACGCAATCCAAAGTCCCATTGAAGCATTCATTTTTTAGTCAATAAAAAACCCCAAGCCCCTCGTAAAACGGGCTTGGGGTGCTACCTTAAATGTAGCAGAGCAAGTTATTCGCTTGCAGTTCCTTCGTCAGAGTGCGCTTCAGCAACCGACTCTTCATTACCCGCCAACTCCGCTGCCTCAGCCTCGGCAATGGCACGGCGCTCGGCGTCGTCCATGTTCTCGCGGACTTTGCGCGCTTCGTGGTAAGCCAAACCGGTACCTGCCGGAATCAAGCGGCCAACGATGACGTTTTCCTTGAGGCCACGCAACTCGTCGCGCTTGCCCATGATGGCAGCCTCGGTGAGTACGCGCGTGGTTTCCTGGAAGGACGCCGCGCTGATAAAGCTGTCAGTCGACAAAGACGCTTTGGTAATACCAAGCAGCAAGTTGGTAAAGGTAACCGGGATCTTGCCTTCAGCACGCAGTGCGTCGTTGGTGTTGAGCATTTCAGAACGCTCGACTTGCTCACCATTGATGTAACCGGAGTCGCCCGCGTTTTCAACAACCACGCGGCGCAACATCTGGCGAACAATCACTTCAATGTGTTTGTCGTTGATCTTCACGCCCTGCAGACGGTACACGTCTTGCACTTCGTCGACGATGTAACGCGCCAGCTCTTCAGAGCCCAGCAAACGCAAGATGTCTTGTGGATCGGCAGGTCCGTCCACAACCGACTCGCCTTTGTTGACCACTTGGCCTTCGTGCACCAAGATGTTTTTCTCCTTGGGCACCAAGTCTTCCCAGACCTTTCCGTCAGGGTCGGTGATCTGCAAACGAATCTTGCCTTTGGTCTCTTTACCAAAGGACACCGTACCGGTAATCTCGGCCAAGGTGCCCTTGTCTTTGGGCGTGCGGGCTTCGAACAACTCTGCGACGCGTGGCAAACCACCGGTAATGTCGCGGGTCTTCTGGCCTTCGATCGGGATACGGGCCAGCACTTCGCCAGGACCCACATCCATGCCGTCACGCACCTGAATGAGCGAGCCGACCGGGAAGCCAATGGTTACCGAGTGATCGGTTCCAGGGATCTTGACTTCGTTACCCGACGCATCAATCAGCTTGACCTGTGGACGAACCACTTTGGTCGCACCGCGGCGCTTCGGATCAATGACCACCATGGTGGACAAGCCGGTGACTTCGTCAACCTGCTTGGCAACGGTGAGTCCCTCTTCCACATTCTCAAAGTGGGCCTTACCGGCAAACTCAGTGATGATCGGACGGGTCAATGGGTCCCAGTTCGCCAAAATCGCACCAGCCTTGACGGACTGGTCAGCCTTGACGGTGAGGATCGCACCATAAGGCACTTTGTGACGCTCGCGCTCACGACCGTGCTCGTCATGGATAACGATTTCACCCGAGCGCGAAATCACGACCAGGTCTTTCTTGCTGTTGGTCACATAACGCATGGTGGCGTTAAAGCCGATAGTGCCGTTGGACTTGGCCTCTACGCTGGACGCAATGGCTGCGCGGGAAGCCGCACCACCAATGTGGAATGTCCGCATGGTCAACTGGGTACCCGGCTCGCCGATGGACTGGGCGGCGATCACACCAACCGCCTCGCCACCATTGATCAAACCACCACGACCCAAGTCGCGGCCATAACACTTGGCACAAATACCAAAACGGGTTTCGCAGGTCAGTGCGGTACGCACTTTGACCTCGTCAACACCGGCCACTTCCAGCACGTCAATGATGTCCTCGTCCAGCATGGTGCCCGCAGGCGCCAAGACGGAGCGGTTCTCGGGGTGCAACACCTCATCGGCAACAGTACGGCCCAGAATACGGTCACGCAAGGACTCAATCACCTCACCGCCTTCGACAATGGCGCGCATCAGGTAACCGTTGTGTGTACCGCAGTCTTGCTCGGTCACGACCAAATCTTGCGTCACATCCACCAAACGGCGGGTGAGGTAACCAGAATTGGCAGTTTTCAACGCCGTGTCGGCCAAGCCTTTTCGGGCACCGTGGGTCGAAATAAAGTACTCAAGAACGTTCAAGCCTTCGCGGAAGTTGGCGGTAATGGGCGTCTCGATGATGGAGCCATCGGGCTTTGCCATCAATCCCCGCATACCAGCTACCTGGCGAATCTGCGCCGCAGAGCCACGGGCACCGGAGTCAGCCATCATGTAGATGGAGTTAAACGACTCTTGCTGCACCTGTTTGCCATGGCGATCTGTCACCGTTTCCTTAGACAACTTGGCCATCATGACTTTGGAGACTTCGTCGCCTGACTTGCCCCAGATGTCCACGACCTTGTTGTAACGCTCGCCGGATGTCACCAGACCGGAAACGTACTGCTGCTCGATCTCTTTGACTTCCTTCTGCGCGCGGGAAATGATGCTGTGCTTCTCTTCCGGCACCAACATATCGTCGATACAAATCGAGATGCCCGCTTTGGTCGCCAAACGAAAACCTGCTTGCAAGAGTTTGTCTGCAAACACAACAGTCTCTTTCAAACCGCATTTGCGGAACGAAACGTTGATGAGCTTGGAGATCTCTTTCTTCTTCAACGCTTTGTTGATGTTGGAGAACGGCAGTCCCTTGGGCAAGATTTCGGAAAGCAATGCGCGGCCCGCAGTGGTTTCCCAAAGCTTGGTTGATGGCGTCAACTCACCAGTTTCCTTGTTTTTGGTGTACTCGGTTAGGCGCACATTGACGCGTGCGTTGAGTTCGACCTCACCCGCGTCAAAGGCGCGTTGTACTTCACCCGTGTCAGCGAAAACCAGTCCCTCACCCTTGCCGTTGATACGGTCACGGGTTGTGTAGTAAAGGCCCAAAACCACGTCTTGAGACGGAACGATAGACGGCTCGCCGTTGGCGGGGAACAAGATGTTGTTCGACGCCAGCATCAGCGTGCGGGCTTCCATTTGCGCCTCAACCGACAGGGGCACGTGCACAGCCATTTGGTCGCCGTCGAAGTCGGCGTTGAAGGCCGCGCAAACGAGGGGGTGCAATTGGATGGCCTTGCCTTCAATCAGGATAGGTTCAAAGGCTTGAATGCCCAAACGGTGCAAGGTCGGTGCACGGTTCAGCATGATCGGATGCTCTTTGATGACCTCTTCCAAGATGTCCCACACCACGGGCGTGCCGGACTCAACTTCTTTCTTGGCCGCCTTGATGGTCGTAGCAATACCCATGGTTTCCAGGCGCGCAAAGATGAAGGGCTTGAACAACTCCAAGGCCATCAGTTTTGGCAAACCGCACTGGTGCAGCTTGAGCGTTGGGCCTACGGTAATCACGGAACGACCGGAATAGTCCACACGCTTGCCCAGCAAGTTCTGCCGGAAACGACCGGATTTGCCTTTAATCATGTCTGCCAAGGACTTGAGCGCGCGCTTGTTGGCGCCGGTCATAGCCTTGCCACGGCGGCCATTGTCCAAGAGGCTGTCAACGGCCTCTTGCAACATACGCTTTTCATTGCGGGCAATGATCTCTGGCGCCTTCAATTCCAGCAAACGGCGCAGACGGCTGTTGCGGTTGATCACGCGGCGGTACAGGTCGTTCAGGTCAGAGGTCGCAAAGCGGCCGCCGTCCAGCGGAACCAGCGGACGCAGGTCCGGCGGCAACACAGGCAATACTTCCAGCACCATCCACTCGGGCTTGATGCCAGATTTCTTGAACGCTTCCAGAACTTTCAAACGCTTGGCGTTTTTCTTGATCTTGAGTTCAGAACCGGTGAGGTCGTTGCGCAGCTTCTCGATCG
>JBBRNS010000129.1:0-10723 GCA_038230175.1 Burkholderiales bacterium | reverse complement strand
CACCGGCGGCGCTGTGCTGGCCATTGATTACCGGCTGATGCCCGAGCACTCGCGCATGGCTGGCATCGAGGATTGCCGCAGCAGCTACCGCTGGATTTTGGACAATGGCCCCGACGGCGTAGGTCCCGCCGACACGGTTTTTGTGGCCGGTGATTCAGCCGGTGGCAACCTGACCTTGTCCTTGATTGCCTGGGTGCGTGACCAGGGGCTACGCGCGCCAGATGCTGCCGTTGCCTTGTCACCCGCCACCGATGCGACGATGGGTAGCCCCAGCCTGCGCGCCAATGTGGACACCGATGCGCTGTTGGGTCCGCTGTTTGGCAAGTTCAAACGGGTGCCCCGTTCTGTGCTGCTGTGGGGTGGGCTGCTACAAAATCGCATGCCACCCCAACGGCCAGTGATTTCGCCACTTTTTGGCAATCTGGCGGGCCTGCCTCCCACGCTCATCCAGGCCAGCAGCGTGGAGATGCTCCTCGATGACAGTGTGCGCTATACCAACAAAGCGCACGCAGCCGGCTCACCGGTCACGCTACAGACCTGGAACCACGTGGTTCATGTATGGCATATTTTTGATCCGGAACTGACCGAGGCGCGCGAAGCGTTTGATGAGATCAAGAAGTTTTTGGCGCAGCCCTGATAAACGGTCGTCGGGTCGCGATTGCCGACTATCAATCGGGATAAATTTTCCAGCCCCTGCATCCAAACGCCAAAACGTTGCGTTCTATAAGCAGGACGCAATTGTGCGTTCCCTAAACCTTAGCTTTCGGGACCTATCCATCATGAACAAATTTTCTCTCTTCGCCGCTGCCGTACTTTCTCTGTTGGTTGCAGGCGCTGCCCAAGCCCAGGCTGTGATGCAGGACGGCGCGCTGGTCGACGTTGCAGGCCGCACGGTCTACACCTTTGACAAGGACAACCTGAACAAGAGCAATTGCGCTGGCGGCTGCCTGGCCGCTTGGCCTGCATTCCTGGCTAAGCCAGAGGCCACTGCCAAGGGCGAGTTTGGCATCATTGAAGCCAACGGCGCCCGCCAATGGACAATCAACGGCAAGCCGCTGTACTACTTTGCCGGCGACGCCAAGTCGGGTGACCGCAATGGCGACGGCAAAGGCGGTACATGGCATGTGGTCGTTGCTGCAAAAGCCGAAGGCCAAGCTGCCAAGAACACGGCACCGGCTTACTCTTACGGTTATTAAGCGCACGGCTCTACAGTGGGTGGCAGACCGAGACAGGGCGCTGCTGCGCGGTATGCTCGTCGCCTATGCCGGGCATTGCTACACACCGGCAAATCGGCACACCCGCTATTGACCTGGAGAGCGCCCCGCTATGGACGACCGTGATGAAGTAAGCCAATTGTTGTCGCGCATTGCGCTGCGCGACGCCAAGGCATTTGAGGCGCTTTACCGGCTGGTTGCTAGCCGCCTGATGGCGGTGGCCATGCGGGTGGTGCAAGACCGGGGCATGGCAGAGGACGTGTTGCAAGAGGTGTTCATCACCATTTGGAACCAGGCCATTGCCGCCGCACCGGGGCAAAACCTGACGTTGGCTTGGCTGTGCGTTGTCACCCGCAACCGGTCTATCGACCTGCTGCGCAAACGCAAGCCCGAGCAGAGCCTGCACTGGACGGACGAAAACGGCGAAGAACATTCGCATGACATAACTGACGAAAGTGGGTCACCGATGGAGCAGCTACTGGCCCATGAAGACGGCGCCCAATTAGGGCACTGCATGGAGGCGTTAGAGCCCGAGCCCCGGCGCGCTGTGATGCTGGCGTATTACGAAGGCTTAAGCCACCCCGACATTGCCGCGCGCATGGCCCGCCCGCTGGGAACCATCAAGGCGTGGACGCGGCGCAGCCTGATGCGGCTCAAGGGCTGTATGGAGGCCTACGCATGAACTGGTACCAAAACCCATCAGCGATCGAACAACTGGCTGGCGCCTACGTATTGGGCACCTTGCAGGGCAGGGCGCGCCGCCGGTTTGAAGCCGTCATGCGCAGCCAGCCCGCGTTGTTGGATGCGGTAGACGACTGGACGCAGCGGCTAGCGCCACTGCACCAAGTTCTGCCACGGCAAGCGCCCAGTGCGGCGTTGTGGGGCCGCATTACCCAAGCGACGGGCACCGCCCATGAACATGCGTTTGCCCCCCTTGCCGTGCTGGCACAACCTTGGTGGCGCCGCCTGTTGATGCCGGTCCCAATGGGGGCGTTGGCCATGGGCTTGCTGGTGGGTGTCTTAGCACCGGCCGTGTGGCAAGCGCAATTGGTGCATGAGAGCGACATGGAGCTGCCCGTCAGCTATGTGGGCGTGCTGGGAACGCCGCAGGGCAAGCCGGGCTTGATAATTTCGAGCCTACGGCGGGGCAAGACGGTGGACATCAAGCAGGTGGCGCCGGTGGTAGTGCCGGCGGGGCAGACGCTGTATCTGTGGCGCATTGACAAAGTGGGCGCTATGGCTGGCCTGGGCCCGATTCAAAACGGCAAGTGGACGCATCTGGCTTTGGCAAAAACGGCAGAGGAGGTGTTCTTCCCTGCCGTAGAGCTGGCGGTGTCCTTAGAGCCGGCGGGCACGCAGCCCGGCGCACCAACACAACCGTTTGTCTACCGAGGGCTGTGCGGCAAGCTGTGGCGATAGGCTGGGGCTAAAGGAGCCTGCAAAGCTCCCGGCCTTGTTTAGTCGTCGTGGTCCTTGTGCTTGTGCTTGTGCTTTTTGTGTTTCTTGTGCTTGTGGTCGTCGTCGTAGCCATCATCACGGTAGCTGGAGGTGGTGCGGTAGTTGCCGTTGTCACGCGAAGGGGCCTGCGCGCGGGGTTGTTGCTGGTTTTGCGTGACCGATTTGCCAACAACGGCGCCTGCAGCGCCACCAACACCGGCACCCAAGATGGCACCGCTATTGCCGCCTGCGGAATGCCCAACCGCAGCACCGGCTGCGCCGCCCACCGCACCGCCGACCACCGCGCCGGTTTGGCCTGATCCTTTGGTGGTGACCGCAGCGCCTGCGCCGCCGCCAACTGCACCGCCAATAACGGCGCCATTTTTTCCGCCCACTGACTGACCCACCGCAGTTCCTGCGGCAGCGCCGAGACCGCCCCCAAGGATGGTTTCTAGGTCGCCCGCGCGAGCGGGCGCTAGGAACGTGGCACTAATCGCGACCGTGATGACAGACGCCAATAGCAAAGTATGGACGTGGCGCTTGTAAGGCGCAGGGAGGGATAGGATTTTGTTGTTCATAAAACATACCAACGCCGCTATCGCTGTGGCGTTGACTCCTGTTACAAGAACTTACAAGCCCCTCCCGTCCTCTTCACGTGCGCTTTGCGCAGCTTCTGTTGGCGCGGTGTTGATGGCGTAAGGGCCACGCACTGGCGCCGCCGGGCAGCCCCTCCAACTGGTGGCTGGCGGGATGAACTCACCCTTCATCACCAGGGTCAATGCGCCCAGTTTGGCGTTGTCGGCCACCACGGCGCCGTAGAGCACGCTGCTGCGCGGCCCCATGTACACCTTGCTGCCGATGCGTACATGGTCAATTTTCATAACCCGGTCTTCAAACAGGTGGGTTTGGGGGCAGGTCAGCGCGTTGAGTTCGCTGTAGTCGCCAATGTGTACGCAGCCAAATTCAGTCATATCGGTGGTATCCAAATACACCCCTTTGCCGATATTCGCCCCCAGCGCTTTCAGTGCCAGCGGCAGCCATGGTGTGCCGCGTAGATAACGCATGAAGTTAGGCACTGCGATGCCTTCATACATGTTGGTCACACCTTCGGATAACCACACGAAACGCGTCCACATGGGGTCACTGCGTTGGCGGTAGCGCCCAACCAGCAGCCATTTAAACACCAGCACAAATACAAATGCACCCACGCCGTAAGCCAGGCCGGCTGCCATCAAGTACAGGGCAACGGTTACCCACTCACTCTTCTCGGCCAGCGGCATCACATCCAGTACCACGGTGTAGCCGACCGAAATGATGATCGCGTGCGGCGCAATAATGCGAAAGGCCTCAATGAGCCCTCGCGCTACGCGCCGTGCCAATGAGGGATTGAAGGTGAGGTGTTCGGGGAAGCCCGTGGTTTGCTCGCGCGCAGGCAAGTGCAGCGGGGGTGATCCCAGCCATGTGTCTCCGCTGTGCATAGCCGCGTTGGCGGGCACGGTGGAGTGCACGCCAATCAGCACGCCCTCGGGCAGGGTCGTGCCATCGGGCACATAAGACCCGTTACCCACAAAACTGCGCCGACCGATCACCGTGGGGCGCATGGTCAGCCAGCCGCCGTCAATTTGCTCGTCGCCCAGCATCACTGCGTCGGCAATAAAGGTTTCGTCGCCCAGGGTCAGCATGTCTGGCACCAGGCCTAGGGCGGTCGAAATCTCGGCATTGCGGCCCACCTTGGCGCCCAGCAAACGGTACCAGTGTGGGGCGTAAATGGTGGCATACACACCGTGCAGCACGTTCAGGCTGGACTCTTGAATTTGGCTCACCAGCCATTTTGCACAGTACAGGGTGCTGTGCACCGGCCAGCTGCCGGGCTTCATGCGCGGCAGCACAATCCAGCGGATTCCCGCCGAGAGCAGCGCGGTGCAAACGATCAAAATCCCAGCTGCCGGGAAGGCATACACAAAGTAGCGCAGCAACTGGGTCACCACGTCGGCGCCGGGCAAAATGGGCGAATACGCAGTTTCTTCAATCCAGTCGATCAGGATAAAGCTGGGGAACACCGGCAAAAAGAAGAGTGCGGCGATCAGCAATGCACCGAAGAAAAAATACACGTTTTCCAAGGCTGCTCGCAAGCGTGTTAACACCGGACGCGGGCGGTTCGATGCGGGGTCAAACGCGCCCATATCGCGTGCGGGTGAACCACCCCAGATGCGTCCAGCGGGAACGGTCTCGCCATCGGCCAGGGCAGATTGCCCCTCTAAATGGCCATAGGCCTGCACTGCCGTGTTGCCCTCCAGCACTGCATAGGAGCCAACGCAGGCGTCGGCCCCGATATGGATGCGCCCTAGACGCAGCTCGCCATGCTCAACCCGGGCGTTCTCAAAATTGGCGGCGTTACCAATGCTGGCGCCGTCTTCAATATGCAGCAGGTCCGGCGCACGCAGCGTGATCGAGCCAATCACCACATCACGCCCAATTTTGGCGCCCAAAGCCCGCAACCACCAGCAGTGCAGCGATGAGCCAGTTAGCAAATAGGTGGGGGCAGCCTCAACCAGCCTGTCGGTCAGCCACCAGCGGAAATACGTGACGCCCCACAACGGGTAGCGCCCTGGTTTGAGCCGCCGGGCGATGAGCCACTTGGCAGCGATCGCAATGGCAAATTCCAGCAAGGTCGAGACCAGAAATGCCAGTACAGATAGGGCGACTGCCGTGGCGGTGGAGTCCTCCGGATCACCGGTGAAGTAGTGGTAAGTGAAAAACGGCGCCAGCCACTGGCCCATACGCAGTGCCACCAAGAAAGGGATAAAAGCGGCTTGGGCGGCGCCACATAGCCAGCGATTGGCTGCAGACGGAACCTTCCAGGTTTTGGAAACCACCTCAGGCGCAGCGCCCGCCACATCGAGCGCCTGGGCGATCAAGCCGACGGTGCGGCTGAAATAAATGTCACGCACGGTCACGTGTGCAAAACGCGGGTCGGTGCGCAAGCTGGAGGCCAGCCGCGCGGCAAATAGCGAGTGCCCGCCTAGGTCGGTGAAGAAGTCGGCGCTGCGCACTATGGACTGACCCGGAAACAGCTTGGCCAGCGCGGCAAACAAGGCCACCTCAGTTGGGGTGCTGGGCGTGTCGGAGTCGGCTGTGTCGGCCACCACCACGGTCAAGGGGCGGGCTTTGAGGGCGTTGCGGTCAATCTTGCCCGAGGGCAGGCGCGGCATTTGGCCCAGCAATTCGAAATGCCCCGGCACCATGTAGGCTGGCAGCACCTGCGCCAAAGCGTTGCGCAGCGCGGTGTGCTCCAGCGCGGTGTCTTTTAGCGTTGCCGAGCCTTCAGTGACGATGAACGCGATGAGTTGGTCCAACCCGTCTTCTTGGCGCAGCACCACGGCAGCAGTGCCAATGCCAGCTTGTCGGGTAAGGGCCGCTTCAATCTCGCCCAGCTCGACCCGAAAACCGCGAATCTTGACCTGGTCGTCAGTGCGGCCCAGGCATTGCACCTGGCTTTGCGCGTCGATACGGGCCAAATCGCCGGTGCGGTATAGGCGGGTGTCGTGGTCGCTGCCGCTCCAGGGGTTAGGCAAAAACTTCTCGGCCGTCAGATCCGGCCGGCCCAAGTAACCCGCCGCCACGCCGGGGCCGGTAATGCATAGCTCACCCACCTCGCCGCGCGGCATCAGCAACAAGCCTTGCTCCACATCCGGGTGAATGACCATTAAGCCGTAGTTGGGCAAGGGCGTGCCAATGGTGACGGGTTCACCCGGCTTGAGCGTGGCCAAACTGGCTGACACGGTGGCTTCGGTGGGGCCGTAGGTGTTAAACACTTGGCGGTTGGGGGTGGCCCAGCGGTCCACCAGGGACTGTGGGCACATCTCACCGCCCAGGTTGATCACCCGCAGGCTCGGCACGTCTTGGGCAAACAGGGCCAACAGCGTGGGCACTGCGTGCAGCACGGTCACGCCGTTGTCTTGCAAGGCCAGTGGCAGGCGCTCGGGATCGCTGGCCAAATCTTTGGGGGCAATCCACAGTGTGGCGCCCACTAGATAACTGATCCAAATCTCTTCAAACGACATGTCAAACGCGGCCGAGAAGCCTTGGTACACGCGGTCGGTCTCAGCGATGCCTAGGCGCGTGTTTTCGCTGCGCAAAAAGTGGCAAATGCTGCCCTGGTTGATCTCAATGCCTTTGGGCTTTCCGGTGGAGCCCGATGTGTAAATGACATACGCCGGGTGGGTGGGCAGCGCACCCTGACGGCGGTGCGTAGGGGCTGCTGCGCTGCGCAACTGCTCAGCCGTCCACACAGCACATGGGACGGAAAAACGTGCGGCGCTGGCATCGCAAGTCACCAAGCCAGCGGCCTTAGCGTCGGCCAAACACACCGCGATGCGGTCGGTGGGGGTGTCGGCATCAAAAGGCAACCACGCTGCGCCTGTTTTGGCGATGGCAAGTTGCATGGCCAGCAAGTCAATACCGCGCGGCAACCACAGGCCTACGATGTTGCCGGGGCCAACACCGGCTGCTAGCAGGTGCGCGGCGGCGTTGTCAGCCAGCGTATTGAGTTCGCCATAGCTGAGCTGCTGCGTGCCAAACACCAGCGCTGTTTTTTGCGGCACACGGGCCGCCGTGGTTTCAAAAACTTCGGCCAATACCTCGTTGCGGATCAGGTCCAGCCGCAGGGGGCCTTGCAAAACGTCGGGGTAGTGGGAGTGAAGTGGGGTAGTGGCGGGAGTAGTTGGGGTCATGCAGGGGGCGATTTTGGCATAGGGTTTGCCCTAATCACGTTGTGCGCTGGGGTTTGTCTGCCAATCATTTGACAATGATCATGGTGCTTTGCGGCAAGTGGGCGCAGCAGCGCCGCGCGGTGGGTGTATAACCTGCGGTTCGCATCGAAACCCGCGCTAATTTGCGCATTGATACAAGGAACAGTCCACATGGGCGCGCAATGGAAAGCAAAAGGCAAGGCACTGGTAGCAGATGCCCGGGGCAAACTGTTCACCAAATTGGTGAAGGAAATCACGGTTGCGGCACGTGGTGGCCCAGACCCCGCGCAAAACGCCCGCCTGCGCCTGGTGGTGGAGCAGGCCCGCAAGGTGTCGATGCCCAAAGAGACGCTGGAGCGTGCCATCAAGAAGGGCGCTGGCCTGACCGGTGAGGCAGTCAATTATGAGACCGTGATGTACGAAGGCTTTGCACCCCACCAAGTTGCGGTGATGGTGCAGTGCCTGACCGACAACGTCAAACGCACCGCACCCGAGATGCGCGTGCTGTTTCGCAAAGGCCAATTGGGCACATCGGGCTCGGTGGCATGGGATTTCGACCACTTGGGCATGATTGAGGCCGCCCCCACTGCGCCAGACGCGGATGCGGACATGGCCGCCATTGAGGCCGGTGCCCAAGACCTGGAGCCCGGCGAAGAGGAGGGCAACACCCTGTTTCTGACCGACCCGGCCGAGCTAGACCTGGTTGCCCGCGCGCTGCCCGACCACGGCTTCAATGTGCTGTCCATGAAGCTGGGCTACAAGGCCAAAAACCCGGTTGACCCCACCAGCCTGAGCGCCGAAGCCTTGGAAGAAGTGGAAGCCTTTTTGGCCGCCATTGACGCCAATGACGATGTGCAAGAGGTGTATGTGGGATTGGCGGGCTAACTGCCAAGCTACCAACTCGGCTTGGCGACCATGAGGTAGAACACGACCAACATGGCCGCAAAGGCGGGGTAGCCCAGCCGCTCCCACATCGTGGCGTAACGCCAGTATTGATCTGGCAAGGGCTTTCCTGCATCCAGCGCGGTGTTGGCCAGTGTTCGCATGCGGATTTGCAACCAAACTACCGGTAGCCAGCAAATGCCCGCAAGAACATAGAGCCCCAAGGAGGCCGCCAACCACGGGGTGGTCAATGGCAGGCCAACCATGGAGGCCATCCACAAGCCGGTTGCGGGTTGGATGAAGATGGTGGGCGTGGTAAACCACCAATCCGCCCTCACCACCAAGCGAAGCACTACCGTTTGCGCTGCCACATTGCCGCTGCGGTTGGCAAAAAATAGGTAAAACGCAGATCCAAAGCCAGTGCCCACCAGCACCACGCTGGACAGCACATGCAGCCATTTGATGGTGAGATACAACGTCATGGCGCTCTGCGGAACAAAATAATCAAGATTACGGCCATGGGTACATTTTTGGTCAGCGGCCCTAAGGGGTGCAACCACAAAGCGGGCGCTAAACAACTGGCAACAAAGGTCATCGCGCCCATCATCAGCAACGCCGCCATCAAAACGGTGCGCGTAGGTTTTAGCAGCAGCGCTAGGCCCAAAACCGCATCAACCAGCGCGCCGCCCAGCATGAGCCCTTGAATGAGCACGGGGTCGCTGATGCCTGCATCGGTTAGCAGTTGGCGGCTTTGTCCCTGCATTTCTATCACGCTGACCACCGCAGTAGTCAGCCACACAAATGCCAAGCTCCAGCGCAACCATTGGCGATCAGTGGGGGTCATCAGCAGTCCTCTGTGACTTTTGCCATGCCAGTACTTCGTTGGCATGGCTATGCAGAAACTGCTGCAGGCGCGCAAAGCGCTTGCGAGTTTGGTGGTCAAAGATGACTTTGACAATCGGCTCCATGAGCCAGCGCAAAGCTTTAGGGCTGGTCTCAAAATTGTAGGTATAGACCATAACCGATTGCCGCGCATCAAGCGGTCTGTGGCGCATGGAGGCAGCCCACCTTACAAACGGGAACGATTGTCCCACCATGGTCGCTGCGGCCAGATTGGGTCGGTCAAACGCGACGAATTGCGTGCACATATCCAGACCCTTTAGCAGTCCTGCGCCGGTGCTGTGGGTTTGGGCGCCAACAAAAGGGCATGGTGCGCCGCCAACGACATGGGTTTCTTGCACCAAGGTGTCCCAGCGTGCGCGCCAAAAATGGTAATGAAACGCGTCGAACACGGTCGCGGCGTCGGCCGGCATAGGGAACTCAAAGCGGCGATGGGTCATGGTTTCAGCCCTTCATCCACCACATCCGTCACCATGCCCCACTGCGCAAACAAGGGCGCAAAAGCTTGGAGCGAGAGCAAGCTGACACACGCCATTGCGCCCACTGGCAAGCGTTGCTTGTCGGCGGGCTGCTCGGCGAGCTGTTGCGCCAGCAAGATTGCCGCCATGCATGGTATCTCCGGTCCAAAGTCATGGTCTGCGGCAATGTGCCAAGCCAGCCGAGCAGTCCCGCCAGAGGCGTCCACACCCTGTACCCGCACCACCATGCCACCCAGAGCGGAGCCAAGCCAATCCATTGCAGGTGCAGCAAAGTTTAAAAAACCCGCCAGGCGTTCAGGGCGCTTCAACACACCGATGCGGCGCAGGTAGGCTAGGGCCGCAAACGCCCATTGGCCCCATGCCACCTCCAAAGCGGCTTTGAAACTAACTCTTGAACGCGCGCCATAGTGCGCGGGAAACAACTCAAGGTCTGGTATGTCGCACAACGCACCTTTGCGGGGTGCCAAGCGCGCAAACTGCACCAAGGTCGGCTTTGCCCAGCCCAACTGGGATTGCCATGCGCCGTTTTCCCATACCAAAATAGGTGCACCGCAGTACCCCAGCACCGATTCCAGCGTGGCCTTGCCGCGCGGTGCTGTCTGCGCCGGGGCGATACAGGTGTCGATGCTGTCGATATGCAGCCAGCCCGCGCACAAGTGGTCCACCACGGCGGATGACAGCGCGGGCACCGTGCTGGCCCCGCTGATGCCGGTTGTGCCTGCAGCACGAAATGCCGTGTCGGTGCCGGCGGCAAAGTCACACACAAAACGCCTACCGTCGGCCAAATCGATGTAGTGGGCACCGGCGGCGGCGGCCGCCAAGGCCACGCGGTAGTCTTGTTGCTGAAACGGGCCGGCGGTATGAATGAGCAGTGCTACGCCCAATTGGCGCAGTTGGGTATAGAAATCGTCACGAGAATGGTCAATGGCCACGCCCTGGGCACCATGTCCCAATTGGTCAGCTAGGGCACGGGCTTTGGCACCGTCGCGCCCACCCACCAGCAAGGAAATCGCGGGGTCCCCAGCCAAAGCGCGGCAAATGCGGGCGCCGAAGTTGCCGT
>JBBRNS010000128.1:0-10746 GCA_038230175.1 Burkholderiales bacterium | reverse complement strand
CGGCGCCACGACCTTCTTTACTATCCGCTCCTATCTGGCGACCATGCGCAAGCAGGGAGCTTGCCTGTTTGAGTGCCTGATCAGTACTTTTAACGGTCAGCCTACCCAGCCTCAGTTGGCTTGGTGAGCTGAGTAGTTACCAAAATCCAGCTTCTGCGGCTGGCCTTTCGCAATGCGGCCGGGCGCATTATGATGGCTGGTATGTTTGCGCCTGCCCCGACACTTCGCCAAATCTTGAACTGGCTGACCAGTGATGCGATGCTTGACTTGGTCATTGCGGGTCGGCACGACGCTTTTTTAACGCGCCAACGCCTATTGGCCATCGATGTGCGCGTTCGGCTGATCGCTGCCGCATTCGGTTTTTTCAACCTCCTGTGGATCGCACTCGACGCAACGACCCTGGCCGCCTCCATGTGGCAGGGCTTGGCGCTGTGCCGGGTGCTCTCGGCCGTCGTTTTTATGGGCTTGGCCCTATCACCCCAGCGCGACCCCAAGCGCTTGGTGGTTTTGGTGCGCTTGGGCGTGGCCTTGCTGGTGCCCATGGCTACTTACGGGGTGGCCCTGGGCCAGATGAACGGCCACAGCTTGGATGGGCTGGCTGCGGTGAACGCGACCATGTACCGCACTCTGCCCATGCTGGCGCTGGCGGGCTTGAGCGTGTTCCCGCTGGTGGCCATTGAGAGCGGCATTTTTGCGTTGGTTTTGGCCGGCTGTGCGCTGGTCTTTCAATGGCTGGTGGGTGGCTTCGACGGGATGGCGCTGGCCTCGTCTGGGTTTGTCATGGCGATCATGGCCGGTGTGTACATGCTGGCCGCGGCCATCCAGCTGCATTACATGGCGGTAGTTTTGCGCCAAGCCAGCCACGACCCCCTGACGGACGCACTTACTCGGCGCAGTGGAACCGACGTGCTGGAACAATATTTCCGGCTGGCCAGCGGCCGTGACGCGCCTTTGGTAGTGCTCTTCATGGACGCCGACAATTTCAAGGCAGTGAACGACCAGTTTGGCCACGCCGCAGGTGATGTGGTGCTCAAAAACATGGTGTCCCACTTGACCGCCTCACTGCGCCAAGGCGACTTTGTCATGCGCTGGGGTGGTGAGGAGTTTGTGGCCATTCTTCCCAATATGTCTATGGGCGAGGTGGTGATCGTGCTGGACCGCATCATGCGCGACGGTGTTTGCCAGCGCCCGGACGGCAAACGCATGACGGTGAGTATTGGTGTGGCTGAGCGCAAGACCGACGCCGCCCAGGATTGGCCTGCGTTGGTTGCTCTGGCTGATGAACGCATGTATGTAGCCAAAAAGGCCGGCAAGGCCTGCTGCGTGAACCACCAAGGCGTTATGGCCCTGCCGGACTAAATAGGTCTACCCGGTCGGTGATGAAACCGTCGGTGCCCAAATCGGCCAGGTACTGGGCTGCCGACTCGTCGTTGACGGTGTAGCTTAGGCAGCGAAAACCAGCACTTTTGGCTTGCGCGACGCTGGTGTGGTCCCATAAGCTGTAGTGGCATACCACCGCCAGGCAGTTCAGACGCACAGCAGTTTCCAGCCAACCGGTCCACAGGCGCTCCAGCAGCAAGCCACGGGGCAGTTCGGGCTGTGCGTCACGTGCGCCCTCCAGGGCTTCCACCGCAAACGAGGTCAAGAGCGGCGGCACTGCAGCGTCTTTCCACAGGCGGGCTGCGTGCTGGGCCACCATTTGTCCGGTATGGCGTTCGGTGCCGGGTGAGGGTTTTATCTCTAGGTTCAAGAAATACCCGCCGTGAAGACAAAAGGCGGCCACGGCGTCCAGCGTGGGTAGGGGTTCACCGGCAAAGGCGTCCGAATGCCAGCTGCCCGCGTCGAGTTGGGATAGGTCTGACCAGGGGTGAACGCCCGCCACGTCGCTACTTCTCTGGGGCCACAAGCTGCGGGCGTTGGTGGTGCGCCGCAAAGTGTCATCGTGCAGAAAAAACGGTACACCGTCGGCACTGAGTTTGACGTCGCACTCAAACATGCGGTAACCGTAGTGGGCGCCGAGCCGAAACGCTGCCAAGGTGTTCTCAGGCGCCAGCTTGCCCGCGCCGCGGTGGGCAATACGCTGGGGGTAGGGCCAATGGCGTGTTGAATCGGGCGTTGACATGGTCGGCTCCGGTCAAAAAAAGGGGGGCGAGTTCCAGTAGGGAACGTGGGTGATTGTGGCACTGCGGTAACATTCTCCCCCTGCCCAGGCGCCCCAATTTGGGTCGCCGAGTCTGCCACAGAACACCCGATGAACGCTCCGACCTCGCTCACCCACCTCTTGTCTGCCCCTGGAGTTGCCCCGCCAGGGCACGAACGCATCCGCGAAATTCCCTACAACTACACCTCGTTTTCCGACCGCGAGATCGTGATTCGCCTGTTGGGCGAGCCAGCGTGGGGGCTTTTGAACCAATTGCGCGACGAGCGCCGAACCGGCCGCTCCGCCCGCATGTTGTACGAGGTGTTGGGCGATGTGTGGGTGGTGCAACGCAACCCCTATTTGCAAGACGACCTGTTGGACAACCCCAAACGTAGACGCATGCTGGTGGACGCCTTGAATCACCGCCTGGGCGAGGTTGAAAAGCGCCGCACCCCCGGCGCGGATGCGGAGAGGGACGCCATGGTGGGCACGCTTTTGGTGGCCGCACGGGCAGCGGTGGCCCAATTCAATGCCTCGTTTGTCGAAGTGGGGGCCCTGCGCCAGAAGTGCCAGCGATTGCTGGTGCGCCTGACGGCCAAAGACAACATCAAGTTTGACGGCCTGTCGCGGGTGTCGCATGTGACCGACGCCACCGACTGGCGGGTCGAGTACCCGTTTGTGGTGCTCACGCCCGACTCTGAAGAAGAGATGGCCCGCTTGGTCAAAGGCTGTATTGACCTGGAGCTCACCATCATTCCACGGGGCGGCGGCACGGGCTACACCGGTGGTGCCATTCCCCTGACCTGGAAGTCGGCGGTGATCAACACCGAAAAATTAGAGGCCATGACCGAGGTGCAGATGAAGCGCCTGCCGGGTATGGACGTTGACGTAGCCACCGTATGGACCGAAGCCGGTGTGGTCACCCAACGCGTAGCCGATGCCGCCGAGCGCGGTGGCTATGTGTTTGCGGTGGACCCCACTTCGGCCGAAGCCTCGTGCGTGGGTGGCAACATTGCCATGAACGCGGGTGGCAAAAAGGCCGTGCTGTGGGGTACCGCGCTGGATAATTTGGCTTCTTGGCGCATGGTGACGCCGCAAGCCGAGTGGCTGGAAGTCACCCGTGTGAACCACAACATGGGCAAGATCCACGATGTGGAAACCGCTACGTTTGACCTGCAGTATTTCAAAGCCGACGGTAAGACCAAGCTGCGCACCGAGCAACTGGTGATTCCGGGTAAATCCTTCCGCAAAGAAGGCCTGGGCAAGGACGTGACCGACAAGTTTTTGAGCGGCTTGCCTGGCATTCAGAAAGAAGGCTGCGACGGCCTGATCACCAGCGCCCGCTGGGTGGTGCACAAAAAGCAATTGCACACCCGTACCGTGTGCCTAGAGTTTTTTGGCAACGCGCGCGACGCGGTGCCCAGCATTGTCGAGATCAAAGACTTCATGTTCGCCGAGCAGCTGCGCACCGGCGTGGTTTTGGCCGGACTGGAGCATCTGGACGACCGCTACCTCAAAGCGGTGGGCTACGCCACCAAGAGCAAACGCGGTGGCCTGCCCAAGATGGCCTTGTTTGGCGACATTGCTGGGGATGACGCCGATGCCGTGGCCCGTGCCACGAGTGAGGTGGTGCGTATTGCGAATTCACGCAGTGGCGAAGGCTTTATCGCCATCAGCCCTGAGGCACGCAAAAAGTTTTGGTTGGACCGCAAGCGCACCGCAGCGATCAGTAAACACACCAACGCGTTCAAGATTAACGAGGACGTGGTGATTCCGCTGCCCCGCATGGCCGAATACACCGACGGCATTGAGCGCATCAACATCGAGCTAAGCCTGACCAACAAGCTGGCGCTGTGTGACGCGCTGACCGAGTTTTTCCAATCCGGCAACTTGCCGCTGGGTAAGACCGACGATGCCAACGAGATCCCATCCCCCGAACTTCTTGGCGACCGGGTCACCCAGGCACTGATGTTGGTGAGCGAGGTGCGGGCCCAATGGCAAGGCTGGCTGGACAACGTAGAAAGCCTGTTTTCCGACCTGCAAGACCACACCCTGCGGGCAAGCTGGAAGGCGCAGCTGTGTGTCCCCTTGCAAGGCATTTTTACCGGGCGGGCCTATGAGGGCATCGTCGCCCAAGTGATTGCGGTCCACCAGCGGGTGCTCAAGGGCCGCGTTTGGGCGGCGTTGCATATGCATGCGGGTGACGGCAATGTCCACACCAACTTGCCGGTAAACAGCGACGACTACGAGATGCTGCAGGCCGCCCACGGCGCGGTCAAACACATCATGGCTTTGGCCCGTTCGCTGGACGGTGTGATCTCGGGTGAGCACGGCATTGGTATCACCAAGCTGGAGTTTCTGAGCGATGCCGAGCTGCAGCCGTTTACCGACTACAAAGCACGGGTGGACCCAGAAGGGCGCTTCAACAAAGGCAAACTGCTACGAAATAAGGAGCTGTCTGCGCAATCGGGACGAGGGCTGGATGCCGATTTGACCAATGCGTACACACCGTCGTTTGGTTTGATGGGGCACGAGTCGCTCATCATGCAGCAAAGCGATATTGGCGCGATTGCTGACAGCATTAAAGACTGCCTGCGCTGCGGCAAGTGCAAGCCGGTGTGCGCCACCCATGTGCCGCGCGCCAACCTGCTGTACAGCCCGCGCAATAAGATTTTGGCCACCTCCTTGCTGGTCGAGGCGTTCTTGTACGAAGAGCAGACCCGCCGGGGCATCAGCATTAAGCACTGGGAAGAGTTCGAAGACGTGGCCGACCACTGCACCGTGTGCCACAAGTGCCTGAGCCCGTGCCCAGTGAATATCGACTTTGGCGACGTGACCATGAACATGCGCAACCTGCTGCGCAAGATGGGCAAAAAGACCTTCCGTCCCGGCAACGCGGCGGCCATGTTCTTTCTGAACGCCACCAACCCCCAAACCATCAAATTGATGCGTATGGCCATGGTGGGTGTGGGCTTTAAGGCCCAGCGGCTGGCCAACCAAGTGCTGCGCCTGGTCGCCAAGCGCCAAACCGCCAAGCCGCCCGCTACGGTGGGCACGGCGCCGATCAAAGAGCAGGTGATCCACTTCATTAACAAAAAGATGCCTGGCGGCTTGCCCAAGAAGACCGCCCGCGCCCTGATGGACATTGAAGACCCAGACTACGTGCCCATCATCCGCAACCCCAAAACCACCACGGCCGAGACCGAGGCGGTGTTTTACTTCCCCGGTTGCGGCTCGGAGCGGCTGTTTAGCCAGGTGGGCCTGGCCACCCAAGCCATGCTGTGGCATGCGGGTGTGCAAACCGTGTTGCCCCCGGGCTACTTGTGCTGCGGCTACCCGCAACGCGGCTCGGGCCAGTTCGACAAGGCCGAGAAGATGATCACCGACAACCGGGTGCTCTTCCACCGGGTGGCCAACACGCTGAACTACCTAGACATCAAAACGGTGGTGGTGAGTTGTGGCACCTGTTACGACCAGTTGCAGGGCTACAAGTTTGAAGAAATCTTCCCCGGCAGCCGCATCATCGACATCCATGAGTATTTGCTGGAGAAGGGCATCACGTTGCCAGCCAACCAGCCCGGCTACCTGTACCACGAACCGTGCCACAACCCGATGAAGCTGGGTGACCCGATGCAGACGGTGAAAGCGTTGGTGGGTGACAACGTGGTCAAGAGCGAACGCTGTTGTGGCGAATCCGGCACCCTGGGTGTAACGCGGCCCGACATCGCGACCCAGGTGCGCTTTCGCAAGGAAGAAGAGATCCGCAAGGGCGAGGCGCAGTTGCGCGCCGCCGGCACCGTTGGCGAGACTGGCAACATCAAAATTTTGACGAGCTGCCCCAGCTGTTTGCAGGGTTTGACCCGCTACGGCAACGACCTGAACAATGGTTTGCTGGAGGCCGACTACATCGTGGTCGAGATGGCCAACCAGATTTTGGGCAAAGAGTGGTTGCCCACGTATGTGGCAACTGCCAACGCCGGTGGTATTGAGCGGGTGTTGGTTTAGCCGGTTTTTTAGCAGCGCGGTCCCCTGGTGTGGCACCCGCCGCGCCCAGGGCCAAGATGGGAATAACGCAATGGCAGGACTAAAACCCGGGGCACCAACGCCCCAGAACATCACGGTGCACAGCCAGTCTCAGGTGCTGGAGGTGGCATTTTCGGACGGTGCCGTGTTTCGCATCCCGTTTGAGTTGATGCGGGTGTATTCCCCGTCTGCCGAGGTGCAAGGCCATGGCGCGGGCCAAGAGACCCTGCAAACCGGTAAACGCGGTGTCGGCCTGGAGGGTTTGGAGCCTATTGGCAACTATGCGGTGCAACCCCGTTTTTCTGACGGACACGACACCGGCATCTTTTCTTGGGATTACCTGTATTTTTTGGGGTCGCAGCAAGAGCAGCTGTGGCAGGATTACGCCCAGCGCCTACTAGCGGCTGGGGCAGAGCGCGACGCCCCCATGCCAACCAAAGGCGGCCACGGGTGCGCAAGCCACTAAAATTGCTACTTATTTGATAGCTGCTTGCGCACGTTCCATGAGGGCTAGAGGCCCATTTGACTGTAAATTGACTATGACAAAAACCCATTTCGGCTTCCAATCGGTCGACGAGTCCGAAAAAGCCAGCCGCGTGCGCGGCGTGTTTGATTCGGTGGCGTCCAAATACGACCTGATGAACGACCTGATGTCGGCCGGCATGCACCGCGCCTGGAAAGCCTACACCGTCATGGTGGCTAACTTGCAAGAGGGAGACAGGGCGCTGGACATCGCCGGCGGCACTGGCGACCTGGCGATGGCGTTTTCCAAAAAAGTCGGCAAAACCGGCTTGGTAGTCCACACCGACATCAACCAAGCCATGCTCAGCACCGGGCGCGACCGGCTGCTAGATGCCGGTATTGTGTTGCCCACGGTGGTGTGTGATGCCGAGAAGTTGCCTTTTCCCGACAACTACTTCAACCTGGTCAGCGTGGCCTTTGGTCTGCGCAATATGACCCACAAAGACATTGCGTTGGCTGAGATGAACCGCGTGCTCAAACCCGGTGGCAAGCTCTTGGTTTTGGAGTTCTCCAAAGTGGCGCCCCCATTGGAGAAAGTCTACGACTGGTATTCCTTCAAAGTGCTACCCCAGTTGGGCAAGTTGGTGGCGGGTGATGCGGAGAGTTACCGTTACTTGGCCGAGTCCATTCGCATGCACCCCAGCCAAGAACAGCTTAAGACCCTAATGCGCGAAGGTGGTTTCGGGCATGTGGATTACCACAATATGACTGGCGGCATGGTGGCATTGCATGTTGGAATCAAGTGCTGACGGTTGAATTTGTGCATATTGCCAGGTAGACCGTATTCCTTGGAGACACCATGAAATTTTGGACCTTGTTATTCGCAGTATTTTTGGGCCTGTCCAGCCTTAATGCGGAGGCCGCGCGCCGTATGGGCGGCGGAGGCTCGTTTGGAAAACAATCATCCAACGTCACCCAGCGCCAAGCGCCGGCCCCCACGCAAGGCGCCAACAATGCGGCTGCCAGACCGTCCCCAGCGGCTGCCCCTGTGCAAGCGCCAAAGCGGCCTTGGGGTGCCATGCTGGGCGGCTTGGCGGCTGGCTTGGGCTTGGCTTGGTTGGCCAGTTCGCTGGGTTTGGGTGAGGGGATGGGGCAGATTTTGATGTTCGCTGCGCTAGCCATGGGTGTGATGATGCTGGTGGGTTGGTTTATGCGGCGTAAAGCGGCGTCAACACCAGCGCCCAGCCCCTTTGCTTTCCAAGGGGCCGGTGGTGTGCCGCTGGCGCCCAACACTTCTTACAGCCCAGACAATGTGGGCAACGACGCATCCGCCCGCCCGTGGGAGCGCAACAGCATGGCTTTTGACGCATCCAAAGTGGGGTCGGGCTCGGTGATCGGGTCGGCTTTGGCCGGCTCCCAATCCTGGGGCATCCCGGCCGGTTTTGATACCCAGGGCTTTCTGGCAGCCGCCAAGACCAATTTTGTGACCCTGCAAGCGGCGTGGGACCGCTCTGACATTGGTGCCTTGCGCGCCATGATGACGGACGGCATGTTGGTCGAGATTCAGGCCCAATTGGCCGAACGTGAGTCCCACGCGACCGGTAGCCCTAACCACACCGAGGTTGTGATGATTGATGCGCGGCTTTTGGGTATTGAAGACCAGAGCGACGAATACATGGCCAGCGTGGAATTCTCCGGCATGATCCGTGAAGAGTCTGCCGCAGGACCCAGCCCGTTCCGCGAAGTTTGGAACATGACCAAGGCCAAGGTCGGCGCGAGCGGCTGGCTGGTGGCTGGCGTGCAGGCCCTGCAATAAGCCGGCGCATGGCGGCCGTGTCGGGTCGTATTCGGGGAATAATGGGGACTATGGCAACACAGTCCCCATTTTCATTGCTGGAGGGTTTCCTCCAAAGTTTTAACCTGCCGCTCACCCCCCCCGCGTGGGCGGTGGACGAGATGCACCGGCGCACGGTTTTGCTGCTCAACCACGTCTTAATGCAAGAGCCCCAGGCCATGGAGCGCTTGGCGCGCCAAAAGGGGCGGGTAGTGCTCGTGCAGTGGCGCTTGTTCACCTTTCGCCTGCTCGTCACCCCAGCGGGTTTGTGGGATTTGGCGGGCCCGCAACAGGCTGCGGATCTGACCTTGGTGGTTACCGATGAGAACCCCATCGCCATTGCTCAGGCCTTGATGCAGGGTGAGAAGCCTGCGGTGCGCATTGAAGGCGATGTGCAATTGGCGGCCGAGGTCAATTGGCTGGTCGACCATGTGCGCTGGGACCTTGAAGAAGACTTGGCCCGGGTGATGGGCGATGCACCCGCCCACGGCGTGGCGCAAGCGGCAAAAACGATGGCGCAAGCGCTGCGCCAGTTTGTTGGTGGCGCGGGTCATTCCAAGGAGTCTGCAGCAAAAGGAACCGACGCATGAGTCGCCTCGCACGTGGGGTATTTATCGCCTGGGTCGTGCTTCGCTATGGGCTTGATGAACTGGTCCTGAGCAACTTCAAGAGCCCCGGCATGCGCCTGCTGGCGCGCATCGTTACCTTTGGGCGCACCTTTCATGCGCCCCGTGGGCAGCGCCTGCGCGAGGCATTAGAGTGCCTGGGCCCCATCTTTGTGAAGTTCGGTCAGGTGCTCTCGACACGCCGCGACCTGTTGCCGTTGGACATTGCCGACGAGTTGGCGCGGCTGCAAGACCGGGTGCCACCATTCCCGTCGGCGGTGGCGGTAGCAACCATCGAGCGCTCGCTGGGTAAGCCCTTGGCCGACCTATTTGTGTCGTTTGAGCAGCAGCCCGTTGCCAGCGCTTCAATTGCCCAGGTGCATTTTGCGGTGCTGCGTGATCGTAAAGGCAAGCAGCGCGATGTGGCCGTCAAGGTGCTGCGCCCCGGCATGCTGGTAGCCATTGAGCAAGACCTGCGCCTGATGCACATGATGGCCCGTTGGGTCGATCGGCTTTCAGCCGACGGCCGACGCCTGCGCCCCTTGGATGTGGTGGCCGAATTTGACAAATACCTGCATGACGAGCTGGACCTGATCCGCGAAGCTTCCAGTGCCGCCCAGCTGCGCCGCAACATGGAAGGGCTGCAGTTGGTTTTGATACCTGAAATGCTGTGGGACTACTGCACCACCGACGTTTTGGTGATGGAGCGTATGGTAGGTGTGCCCATCAACCAGGTCGAGCGCCTGCGTGCCGCTGGCATCGACATGCCGAAGCTCGCACGCGATGGTGTGACGATCTTTTTTACCCAGGTTTTTCGCGATGGATTTTTCCATGCGGATATGCACCCGGGCAACATCCAGGTCAGCCTAGCGCCCGAAACCTTTGGGCGCTACATTTCGCTCGATTTCGGCATTGTCGGTAGCCTTACCGAGAACGACAAAAACTACCTGGCGCAAAATTTTGTGGCCTTTTTTAGGCGAGACTACAAGCGGGTGGCCGAGTTGCACATTGAGTCTGGCTGGGTGCCCCAAAACACCCGGGTGGATGAATTGGAGGCCGCCATTCGGGCAGTGTGTGAGCCTTATTTTGACCGTCCCCTGAAAGAAATTTCCTTGGGTATGGTGCTGATGCGGCTGTTCCAAGCTTCACGCCGCTTTCAAGTCGAAATCCAGCCGCAGTTGGTGCTGCTGCAAAAGACCCTGCTCAATATTGAAGGCCTGGGGCGCGAGTTGGACCCTGATCTGGACCTGTGGGCCACCGCCAAGCCATTTCTGGAGCAGTGGATGCTGGGCCAAGTGGGGCCGCAAAAGTTGCTAGAGCAGTTCAAAGCGCAAGCGCCCATGTACGCCAAGCTGATTCCTGAATTGCCCATGCTGCTGCGTTCGTATTTGCAGCGCGGTGGCAGCGATTCGCGCCAGGACCTGGCCGCGTTGCTCGTTGAGCAAAAGCGCACTAACCGCCTATTGCAGGCGCTTGTCTCTGTCTTGCTGGGGTTCGCGCTGGGCGTGGTTGTCATGCAGATCGTCGTGCGGGTTCGGCTTTTTTAGTCGGCGCCCTATAATCGAAGGCTTTGCAACCTGAAGCCAGAGCGATCGAACTATGCCTATTTACGCCTACAAATGCGAGTCCTGCGGATTTGCCAAGGACGTGTTGCAGAAAATGTCCGACGCGCCACTGGAGGT
>JBBRNS010000127.1:0-10826 GCA_038230175.1 Burkholderiales bacterium | reverse complement strand
TTTTGCTGGCTCGCTGCCGCTACGTGCTGCTCCCAGATATGTGTCGCCATCTTCATGCTTGTTTCTCCATCTTAAAAGTGATGGGGCAAGCGTGCGCAATTTGTGGGCGCCTGACAAGATGGGGTTCATGGAGCGCTTACAGACCTCAAGACCCAGATTGGTGGTCTGCGGATGGAAAACCATTAACGCTGCCACCATGAGCGCATGCGCCGACAGCATGCCGGCGGCCAGTTTCAAAAAACCCCGCGTGTTGAGGCGAAACATGCCAAACGAAAAAAGCGCCACACCGAGCAACAAAAATGCGCCCCGGGCCAGACCGGCAAAATACATCGCTGTCATGCCCTGCCCAGCCGACACCATGATTTGAAATGCCGTCAGACTGGGATCTTTGAAGCGTTTGTTCAGACCGCTGCGTATCACTGCGTAAAAGATGGCATTGGCCGACACCATGCTCGCCGTATAAATGGCAGCGACGCGATCGTTCAAAAACCCCAGCGCCCAGCACAGCAAGACAAAGGCGATAGTCATCAAATAGACCGCCGAGCCCACAAAGAAACGCCGCAAACGCAAGGTCTGCTCTGGGTCGTTTACCGGGAAGATGCCCCATTGCGTTGGTTTCATCAATTACCTCTCCGATTCAGATGCCATTAACGCCTGACCCGCAGACAGGGTCTTACAAATTATGAATGGAATATATCTCCAGCCCTCATAACTATTGCGCAAACAGCTATTGATTTGGTAGCAATTGAACCTTGCCATCGGCAGCACGCTCGGCGTACTTGTTAAACCGCCAGGCCACGCCCTCGCGGGTGATGCGGTGCCAAGTGACCCGCTTTTCGGCCGGGGTCATTTCTTGCCAGCGCTGCACCTCGGCAAAGCTGCGCCCGCAGCCCTTGCACTGCGCATCGCCTTGGCTGGTGGAGCAAATGGCGATGCACGGCGTGTCGGGCGTGGAGTCGTACCACTGCAGCCAAGCGGAATAGGCCGCAGGCGTAAGCACGGCCTCGTCTACCACCACCGCCCGGCGGTACACCAGCTGCGCATACACCTCAGCCAAGGCGCGGGTAGCGGCAGCCAGCACAATGCCGTCGGCCGACGGCGCACGGGCCCGCCAGTAATTGATGGCCGACTCGATGTCGGTTATGGCAATGGTAGTCACAAGCGCCGACGCAACGTCATGCAACAGGGTCTTGGTCGATACGGCGCCGCCGGGGATTGGCAGCACCACCCATTTCGATCAGCACCGCACGCCCCTCGGGCAGTGAGATGGCCACGCACTCTTGGCCTTCGTGGCTGAAGTGGTAGACCGTGGAATCGCCCACCGCGTGGGAGTCTTCTACCTCAGCACCATTGAGCAATTCAGCCAATTTGGCGTGAGCGATCTTGCGCCAGGCGAGCTTACTCATGCGGGCCTTCCGTGCTGCTCTTGCAACAAGGCAGTGCAGGCGTCGCTCGTGAGCGGGCGCGAGAAATAAAAGCCCTGCACCTGGTCGCAATGCATGTGCGACAGCACTTCGGCCTGCTCCACCGTTTCAACCCCCTCGGCCACCACCAGCAAGCCCAGGCTGCGGGCCATGGCGACGATGGCCCCCGCAATGGCTGCGTCGTCGGTGTTGGTGTGGATGTCACTGATGAAGGAGCGGTCAATTTTGAGCTCGTCGATCGGAAAGCGGCGCAGGTACGACAGGCTGGAATACCCGGTGCCAAAGTCATCCAAAGACAACGACAAGCCCAGTGCCTTGAGCGCGCGCAAAGTGCCCAGGGCACTGTCGACGTCGTGCATCACCATGCTCTCGGTCAGCTCCAGAATGACGTGGCGGGTGTCGGCACCGGTCTGCATGAACACCGCCGCAACCCGCTGGGCCAGGTCGTCTTGGCGGAACTGGCGGGCCGACATGTTGACTGCAATTTTGAGTGGTGGCAGGCCCATGGTGCGCCACGCCACCTGCTGGCGGCAGGCTTCGGCCAACACCCATTCACCCAGCATCAAAATCAAGCCCGTTTCTTCGGCCAGACGGATAAATTCGATCGGGTGCACCAAGCCAATTTGCGGATGCTGCCAACGCACCAGCGCCTCGACGCCCACGATCCGCCGGCTGGGCAGGTCAATCTTGGGCTGGTAGTGCAGCAAAAATTCACCCCGCTCCAGACCCCGGCGCATGGCGCCCTCCATGTCCAGGCGGCTGATGGCCGATGAGCCCATCTCTGGCACAAACTGGCGCACGCTGTTGCGTCCATGTTCTTTGACGCGGTACATGGCAATGTCGGCGTAACGCAGCAAAATTTCGCCATGGTCACCATCACGCGGGTACATGGATACGCCAATACTGGCGGTGACAAACACCTCGCGCCCGACCAGCTCTACCGGGCGCGCCAAAGCAGACTGAATCTTCTCGGCCACCTGGCCCACATCGTCGGGGTTCGGCAGGTCGGTGAGCACGATGACAAATTCATCGCCCCCCAAGCGCGCCACGGTGTCGGTCTCACGCACGCAGGCGGTTAGCCGCTTGGCCACCTCTTTAAGCAGGGCGTCACCCACCAAATGGCCTGAGCCGTCGTTGACCAGTTTGAAGTGGTCCAAGTCCAGCAGCATCACCCCCATCACCAGTCCGTTGCGCTTGGCCCAGGCGATGGCTTGCTCAATGCGGTCGTTCAGCAGGTTGCGGTTGGCCAGCCCTGTGAGGCTGTCGTGGTTGGCCTGGTGCTCCAGGGCCTGCTGGTAGTTGATGCGGTCACTGATGTCGTTAATGACACTCACAAAATGGGTGGTGGCTGCGCCGCTCATATCGCGTACCGGGGCGATGTGCAACTCGTTCCAAAACAGGGTGCCGTCTTTGCGGTAGTTGCGCAAAACGGCCTCGCCCTCGCGCTTTTCGAGCAGCGCGTCACGGATTTTCTCTAGGTCAGGCTGCGCCAGATCGTCGCGCACCAAGAAGCGCCCCTCCAGCCCAATGACTTCTTCGGCCGTGTAGCCAGTGATGCGTTCAAAGGCCGGGTTCACATAGACGATGGAGTGGTCGTTGGCATCGCTGCGGGTGATCATGATGCCGTTGCTGCTGGACGCCAGCGCTTGCTCGTGCAAGAGCAGCGATTGTTCAGCGGCCTGGTGCTGGCCTTTGATATCGGTGATGTCTTCTTTAACCACCACCAGGTGGGTCGCGCGCCCCAGCTCGTCCCGCAGGGTGGAGGCCACTTGGCGCTCCCAATAAACGCTGCCATCTTTGCGGCGGTTGAGTGTGTCGCCCTGCCAGCGCTCGCCCGGGTGCGGCACGGACAGCAGGCCGCGGTAGATTTCGGCAATATTGCCCGCCAAGTTCCACGTGAAGGCGGGCACATCGGTAATGTCCGCCAGGGTGTAGCCCGACATGGCGGTGAAGCTGGGGTTGGCGTACTGCACTTTGCCCCGGGCGTCGGTGACCACAATGCCAAACGAACTTTGCTCAACCGCCAACGACAACAACTCCAAACGGCTATCCGTCTGCGCCGCGCCCTGAGGCGCTGAGAGCACCATCGCGCCCTTGGCCAAATCGCCCAGCATGCGGCTGATGAAGCGGTGCTCGTCGGCACGCTCTGGCGCGAGCACCTGCGTCCACAGGCGCAAGGCACCCAGTGGCTGCCCATGCCACACCACCGGAAAATGGTTCTCACGCAAAGGCTGCGCAGCATCGGCCTGTACTGCGCTGGCCGACACCAACAGCCCGTCGGGCAAAGACAGCGCCACCTCGGCCTGTGCGTAATGTGCGGCATCCACCAGCAGGCTGCATAAGAGCTGCGCCAGCGCCAAGGCGTCGGGTGCGCTGCGCAGCCCGTCGCCCCACTGCTCCAAGAGCGACAGCCAGCGGTGCAGGCGCTGCAGTTCAAGATCGATGGGCGTCGCGGGTTCGGGGTTCATAGATGTAGTCGGTTAAAACAAGGGCCGTCCAATTCAGCCCACGCCCAATCTTAATCGGGTGCTGGTTTGTGCGCTATCGTTTTGTGAGTTGCTGTGGTGAAGACGCAGCCTCGGCCGACGCTGCATCGCTATTTTGGGGCCCATCTGCTTGGCCTGCGGTGGTGCTATTCTTCGCACATGAAAACACTTCTACGATGGTTGCTCAGCGCAACCGCACTGCTGGCGGTAACCTACCTCTACGACGGCGTGCAGGTCAACAGCTTTTCTGCAGCCATGGTGGCAGCGCTGGTGATCGGCATTTTTAACACCCTGCTGCGGCCCATTTTGGTGGTGCTGACCTTGCCGGTCACGGTGGTCACACTGGGGCTATTTCTGTTTGTCATCAACGCGCTGATGTTCTGGGCGGCCGCGAGTTTACTCAGCGGTTTTCATGTGCGCGGGTTTGAAGGCGCCTTGCTCGGGTCGCTGATTTATTCGGTGCTGGGTGTGGTGATTGACTCAGCGCTCCAGCGCCTGTTCACGCGCCAGTGAGCTTGCCTCACGCAGGCGGGTGTCGATGATGGATGCCTCAATGTGGTCATACTTTTCGCCGCTGCTGCGCGCCAAGTCTTGCGCACTCTTGAAGCGCGCTGCTGCCGCGGCGTAGTCCAACTGCGCCATGTTGACCTCACCTTGCGCCCGTATGGCACCCAGGGTGCGGCCCTGCGCAGCGTACACCGTGGCCAACACCTGCCAGGCCAAAGCATCTTGCGGATGACCCGCTACCCAAGTTTGCAGCTGTTGGGCCGCAACGGCTAGTGCCGGTGCCGGTGCTCGTTTGGACGGGGATGTGGGCAGAGGCGTCGTTGGCGTGGATGCATTTCCCTCGTTTTGGCGGGGGCCAGCGGCCAGCGCGGCTTGGGCTAACAAGACCACCTCAGGGCGCCGCAGCACGACGACCGAGGCAGGCAGCAAGGTCGCCGCGCGCGCGCCATCACCCTGGGCCACCCACAATTCGGCACCCAACAAGCCTGCTAATCGGTTGGCCGCGGGGTCGTGGCTGACCAGTGCTGCCAACCGCTGCCACAGCGGGACCGCCCGGTCAAAGTCGCGCAATTTAATGGCGGCAAACGTGGCCCCATACAGTGCGCCCGCCTCTTGGCCCAGTGATTGCCCAGCCGTTGCGGTGGGTTCAGCGTCTGCAGCCCACGCAAGCAGATCATCCACCGCCGGATGCGAAAGCACCCGTGCACGGGCGGCCACCATGGCGTGTTCAGGCACCATAGCAAGAACAGGAACACCGGCCTTGTCCACCGTACGCGGAATGCGGGCCTGCATGTCGGCCATGCGCTCGGTTGTTAACGGGTGGCTGCGCAGATAGGGGAAACCCCCAGTGTCGTTCAAGCGGGATGCCTGCTGCAGCTTGGTAAACATCGACACAAAGCCCTCAGGCGCAAAACCGGCCTGGGTAGACACACCAAAACCGACCCGGTCGGCCTCACGCTCCATGTCGCGCGAGAAATTCAGTTGACTTTGCGCCGCAGCGGCCTGGCCACCCACTACCAGAGCGTTGGCCGCATCCACACTTTTGCTGGCCGCCAAAACGCCCAAGATCATGGCACCAATCAACCAGGGTGCGCGGGCCGACTGCCCGGTCATGATGCGCGAGATATGGCGCTGGGTAACATGACTCAACTCATGCGCCATCACCGAGGCCAACTCGTCGCGGCTGGTGACCACGGCCACCAAGCCCATGTGCAGGCCCATGTAGCCGCCGGGCAAGGCAAACGCGTTAACCGTGCGGTCTTTGCCGGTCAATATTTGCCATGCAAAGTGCTCGTCCAGCTCGGCGGGCAAATCGCCGCGCAACCGCGCGGCCTCAAGCAGCGGCTGCCAGATGCCTTGCACGTATTCGGTGACAACGGGGTCGTCGATGTAGTCCGGGTCTCTGTACAGGGCACGCACGATGCTGTCACCCAAGCGGCGCTCAGCAGCGGGGCCCATGTCGCCGGCTTCGCCCAAGTAGGGCAAGGCCGCACTGCTGCGCGTCGGTGCCGCAACAACATCGCCAACCGGCGCCTCGGCATTGCCCACAGGCGCAGCCACAATCGCTATTAAAACGATAGCTGCTTGCGCAATCTGCATGAGGGCTAGAGGGCGATTTGGCATTAAAAATATGGGCGGCGGCACATAGAGGCGTGTCGGGGCGTATGAGGTAAAGTCTACACATGTCTGCACTTACCCATTTTGATGCCCAGGGCCAAGCCCACATGGTGGACGTGGCCGCCAAGCCCGCCACCCACCGCAGCGCCACCGCCAGCGGGCGAATCGAGATGCGGCCCGCCACGCTGGCACTTATCGAATCTGGCACCGCCAAGAAGGGCGACGTGCTGGGCATTGCCCGCATTGCTGGCATTCAGGGGGCCAAGCAGACCAGCACCTTGATTCCTTTGTGCCACCCGATTGCGTTGACCCGGGTGGCTATGACTTTTGAGGTGGTGGCAGCTGACGGGACGCAACCCGCGTATGTGGCCTGTGCTGCCACGGCGGAAACTGTGGGGCCAACGGGGGTAGAGATGGAGGCCTTAACTGCCGTGCAGGTGGCCCTGTTGACCATTTACGACATGTGCAAGGCGGTGGATAGGGGGATGGTGATTGGCGAAGTGAAGTTGCTAGAGAAGCATGGGGGTAAGTCGGGGAGTTTTGTGGCACAAGCGTAGGCAATTGCTGTAAAAGCCTGAAAGAACACCCATGCTGCGCTTTTTGAAAACCCTAATTCGCTCACGCAGTGCCGAATCGGATCTGGCACAAAACGACCACCAGCAGATGCTCGACCGCGTCAATGCAGCCAAGCCATCAACCATCGAACTGATAGATGCGAAAGGTCATTTCGAAGAGGGAAATCGACAGTTGGCCAGCGGTCAACTCACATTCGCAGAGCAAAATTTTCGATTTGCAATCGCCATTCACTACGGCTTTGCAGAGGCACACTGCAATCTGGGCTCCCTACTAAAAGATCGAGGGGATTTTGCTGCGGCCGAACAGCATCTTAGACTTTCATTGCACGCAAATCCTAAGCTCGAGCCCGCACTCTTTACCTTGTCGATGCTATATATTGACGGACGCCGATGGGGCGCTGCAGCAGACTTGCTGCGTCGCACATTGGCGCAAAACAGGTGGCAAGCGGACGCCCAATATTGGCTTGGAAACGCTGAGTTAGGACTCGGGAACGCGGGTGCCGCACAAGACGCCTACGCGGCTGCAGTGCGAATCGACCCCCAATACGTTCAAGCTCGGTGGGGTGGGGTAATGGCAACTATTCCGGCAATACCTGAAACCACAGTTGCACAAGCTATGGCACCCCAGAAATTTCAAATTGAATTGGAAAAACTCAAGCATTGGTTTGAAATCAACAAAGCCGCCAAAGGCTACAAAGCAGTTGGCGCAACACAGCCCTACTATCTAGCCTATATCGAACAAAATCATCGTGTCATATTGTCGACGTATGGCAGTCTCTGCGCCTACTTGATGAGCCGGTGGAGTCGCCAAATCGGCGTGCCGCCGCCGATGGAAAAATCAGAAAAAAGATGCCGTATTGGCATAGTCTCTGCCCACATCCATAGCCATTCTGTTTGGCATGCAATAGTCAAAGGGTGGGTCGCGCACTTGGACCCCACGATATTTGAGTTGCACCTATTTCACACGGGCGCAACCTTTGATTCCGAAACTGAATGGGCCTCGCGCCGCGTCGCAAAACACCATCATTCCCAAGGCGCTTGGACGGATTGGGTCAAACTCATTTCCGACATGAAGGTAGATGCATTGATCTATCCAGAAATAGGAATGGACGCGACAACCCTTCGGCTTTCATCGCTTCGCTTAGCTCGTGTTCAATTGGCTGCGTGGGGTCACCCGATCACGACAGGGCTACCCACAATAGACTTTTTCATTACTTCGCAATCCATGGAGCCCTTGGGTTGTCAGGACCACTACACCGAGAAGGTATTGCAATTGCCCCGATTAGGCTCTTGTTACAAGTCGATTGGTACGAAAGCTCAGCGACCCGATACAACGAATTGGGGCATCCGCCCAGAAGACCGCATCTTGCTTTGTGCCGGCTCACCATTCAAATATAGACCCGAACACGATTATGTTTGGGCAGCAATCGCTCAAAAGTGCCGACCGTGCAAATTGGTTTTCTTCAAGGACGCACAAGGAGAACTGTCAAGTTACTTTGAACAACGCTTGCGAGAGGCATTCGTGAACGCAGATGTTGACTTTGACAGTAGCGTGCGATTCATTCCATGGCAATCACAAGCTGCTTTCTTTGGATTGTTAGACCTTGCAACGGTCTATTTGGACAGTCTTGGATTTTCAGGATTTAACACGGTAATGCAGGCCATTGAACGAAACACGCCAGTGGTCGCGTATGAAGGGCAGTTTATGCGTGGGCGCTTTGCCAGCGCCATACTTCAGCGAATAGGATTAAGTGAAATGGTGGCGACGTGCCCTGATACGTTTATACAAATCACTGCGAGAATTGTTCAAGACCAAGGCCTTTGCCGCGCTATCAAGAAGAAAATTGAAATGAAAAAGGGGCTTCTGTTTTTAGACAAAGAAGTCGTCCATGAACTGGGTTGCCATTTAGTGCAAGTGTGTGGCTAAGTCGGGATATTGGTTCAGTTATTCACAGTCAACCACACAGAAATAGATAGGAATTGCCATGTTCAACTGGTTCAGCGTAAAAAAATCGAATATCTTTGGCTTGGAGCTGGCCAGACTAGTCAAGGAGCATGTGCCTAATGACGTCACACTCAACGAGAGTAAACGCCTCTCAAAGGTCAACTACGCAAAAGAAAAGATGCAAAAGCGCATTCGGCATTTCAAGCAAGGAGAGGTATTGAATTTTTACAAGATAGCCACCCTGCTCAACACCTTCAAATGGGAGCTCAAAGACGCGGGATATGACGAGGCGACGACAGGTGCTCTAGCATCGTGGATTCACATCACCCTTCGCTAAGTCCTCAATTATGTTTGATCGTTTTCGTCAAAAACTTGAGCTGCGCTTGGCAAAACTCTCAGGTGCCGTCGCCGACCAACCGCTTCCACCGTCGACGCTGGATCTTGCTGTTACGGATGCCTTGCGTATAAAAGGCAATGCCCACATTGCCACCGGAAGCCTGGAAGAAGCTGAGTTCTGTTTTCGCTCCGCATTGACCCACACCCCCAACAGCACCCAGTTGCTGATCTGTTTGGGCTACGTACTTAAGGAGCAAGGACGTCTGGCGGAAGCGCGTATTGTGTTGCGCCGGGCAGCACACGGCACGAGCCAGCATCCTGAGGTGTATGAGGCGTACTACCTGCTAGGTCAAATCAGTGAACAGCAAGAGGATTGGGAGGACGCGCTGCGACAATTCACCGCCACACTGGAGCGAAAGCCGGATTTTGTGTTGGCATGTACCGATGGCGTTCGCGCGTTGATGACCAACAAGAGAAAAAGCTCCGTCCCCTCTTTTTTGGAGGAATGCATCCGGCGGTGCCCTTCTGAGCGTGAATACCGCCTCATACTGGGGCGGTATTGGTTTGATGTCAATAACAACCAAGGCGCGGTGGACAACTTTTTGGAAGCCGTTACGCTTGGCGCACCGCGTGCCGACATCAACCTGCCGATGGGGCAGGCAATCAATCTTCCCAAGTTAAGACCCTGAAGTCATCAGCAGTTTTTCTGAGTCATGTGTTTGTGGGGTTTGGGTTTCTTATTGCGTGGCTTGGAGATGCCTTCTTTATGGCGGTAGGTTTCTTTGGCGATCTGTCGCAGCAAGGTAATGAGCCGTCTGCCGACTTTGAATGCGAGCAGCAGGGCCGGCAGTAATGACTTCAAGGCGGTATGGGCAAAGGCGTGATTGATGCGAACTGATTGGGGTAGCTCGGCGCGGATGTGCGCGGTCATTGATGTCAACGCTTGCAAGTTGTCACACAAAATTTTGGCGGCCACATCCTGCACAACGGCTTGCTGCGATAAGCCCGATACATGCTCAAGACTAAGTCTGCCTTTGATGCGCTTGAAAGCATCTTCGATGTCCCAGCGCTGGTGGTACAGATCACCAAAACAACTCGCTGCAAAGCGTTGCGCATCCATCAGATTTGTCATCATGACACGTACCGCGCCATTGGGGGCGACGTGACGCACCAAGCGCACGGTCTGCGGCGCACGCGTGCACCCATAATCTTTGGCATCGCGCTTATTTGGCGCACGAAGCGTCACGACTTTCTCAGCCAAACCGCTGCGCAGGAAGTCCCTCACACAGGCAAAACCGGCGTCGCCTGCTTTCTCCACGCGCATACAAAACGGGATGCCTCGCTGGTTCAATACTGCTACCAGCCAGAGGCAGGGATAGCCCCGATCCATCAACAACAAATCGGTGCTACACAGGCGATCAAGGTGCTCAAACAGCATCTGGCGCTCATTGTTATCACGCATGCGGTACAGCGTGGCGGCAAGCATCAAATCGGCGCCAGGCAGAAACAGGGCAAAGAGAACCTGGTCGGCCAGTGCGGCACCTTTGACGCGACTGGCCCGCAGGCCAAAACGCACGGTGGAGGCATCGGCGGCGACCAGACGCAGGCCGTGCCAAAGAGGAATAAAGCCGTAGTGTTGGGCTCGCTCGATCACCCAATCGTTGAGCAGCGGGATAGCCGCCCGGGATAGCTTGACGCGCGCTTGTGAGAAGGCTTGCTCTGTGACGTGGTGCACGAACTGCGCTTGTTGGCGCAAGTTGGCAAAGAAGCGATTGAGTTCGGCCTGAATACTCATACGCATGCCACACAGCATTACAGCCACGAGGCACGCAAGAGGCAACTTGCGCTCACGCGTAAATGCAGTGGGGTGCTCAGGATGACGTGCAGTGAGAAGAAACTCAGGCGAGTCGAGGTGAGTGGCCAGCTCGGAAAATAG
>JBBRNS010000126.1:0-10959 GCA_038230175.1 Burkholderiales bacterium | reverse complement strand
TACTTATCTGAATTCAGAAGGTCAACTGTGCGCGCCGAGCTCGGGTCGGTGAGCCGCAGCCGCCAGGGGCTCAGCGGTAGACCGGGAAATCGCGCGTCAACGCCGCCACCTTGCTGCGCACCGTGGCCAGGTTCGCCTCATCGTGCGGATGGTCAAGTACATCGGCGATCAGGTGGGCGGTGAGTCGGGTCTGCTCTTCCTTGAAGCCGCGTGTGGTCAGCGCTGGCGTGCCCAGGCGGATACCGCTCGTGACCATCGGCTTTTGCGGATCGTTCGGGATGCCGTTCTTGTTGCAGGTCATGTGGGTCAGACCGAGCACCGTCTCGGCTTCCTTGCCGGTCAGATTCTTCGGCCGCAGATCGACCAGCATTACATGGCTTTCGGTGCGACCGCTGACGATGCGCAGGCCGCGCGAAATCAACGTCTCGGCCAGCACTCTGGCGTTCGTCACCACCTGTTGCTGGTAGACCTTGAATTCCGGCGACAACGCTTCCTTGAAGGCCACTGCCTTGCCGGCGATCACATGCATCAGCGGGCCGCCTTGCAGGCCGGGGAAGATAGCGCTGTTGATAGCTTTTTCGTGCTGGGCCTTCATCAAGATGATGCCGCCGCGGGGGCCGCGCAAGCTCTTGTGGGTGGTGCTGGTCACCACGTCGGCATGTGGCACGGGGTTGGGGTACTGGCCAGCGGCGATTAGGCCGGCGTAATGGGCCATGTCCACCATGAAGATAGCGCCCACGTCTTTGGCCACTTTGGCAAAACGTTCGAAGTCTATGGCCAAGGAATAGGCGCTGGCGCCGGCAATGATGAGTTTTGGCTTTGTTTCATGGGCCTTGCGCTCCATGGCGTCGTAGTCGATTGCTTCTTCGGCATTTAGGCCGTAGGACACCACGTTGAACCATTTACCGCTGATATTGAGGGGCATACCGTGGGTTAGGTGGCCGCCTTCGGCCAGGCTCATGCCCATGATGGTGTCGCCGGGCTTCAAAAAGGCCAAGAACACGGCTTCATTAGCCGATGCGCCGCAATGCGGCTGCACGTTGGCGCAATCGGCGCCAAAGATTAGCTTGATGCGGTCAATGGCCAGTTGCTCGGCCACGTCCACATGTTCGCAGCCACCGTAGTAACGCTTGCCAGGGTAGCCCTCGGCGTATTTGTTGGTCAGTTGGCTACCCTGCGCAGCCATAACGGCTGGGGATGCGTAGTTCTCGCTGGCAATCAGCTCAATGTGGTGCTCTTGGCGGGCGTTTTCAGCCTGGATGGCGGCCCACAATTCTGGGTCGGTTTGCTCGACGAGGGTATTTCGGTTGTACATGGCAGTCCTTTTAAGACGGTTAGCCTTGCTCACAAAGCATGTGAGGCAAGGGCTGCCCAGGCGAACGGCTGAACGTTTGCACCGTTACGGTGCTACGGCACGCTTCCCAGTGGTGTCCCACGTCAGCACCCCTCCGTCAGGTGGGGCGCCTATCGCCAGTCGCGTGCGGGGCATAGTTTACCCGACTGGCTCACTTGCCATGACCTATGGCTGGGCTAGGAGCTAACCAGGGATGCTACTGTCTCTGGCTCTAGAGATTGAGGCTCCTGCGTTTGAGGCTCTACCGGCTGGCTCACGGGAATGATTCGCGGTGCGTTGAAGGGAATAGGGCGGCCATTGATGACACTCTGAAGTCGGTTGTATTCGCCCATCACCTTCGCTGAGTAGCCACCATCGTGGGGGAGATTACCTGCACCAACGTACAGGGTCAGGCCGCGCTCAACAGAGCCTCCCCGCACAATGCAGTCTTTGAGCACTTTGACACCCACGCGGACGTTGGAAACGGGATCAAATGCTGCCAATTGACCACCGAAACCTTGGTACTTGTCGCTGTGGATGCGGGTCATAACCTGCATGAGACCTTGCGCGCCGACATGGCTTTGTGCAAAGGGATTAAAGCCCGATTCAATGGCGATTACCGCCAAAATGAGGGTAGGGTCCAACTTCGCGCGGGCACCTGATTCAAAGGCTTCAGCCACCAGCGCCCCGATTGGCTCTGGCGCAACGTTGTATTTTTTGCTTAACCAATAAGCTAACGCGGCTTGTTGCTTGGGCAGCGCCGTTGGGTTGGTCGCCGTGGCGCGGTCAACGCCTTCCGGGTCGGCCACAATGCCAGTAGTTTCCGTTTGGCGATTTTGAAGCCAACTGAAGAGCTCAACTTCGCCGGCTTGGCGAATTTCGGGACGGGTGGTCAGGGTGATGGCGGCAAACATGACTGCCAAGCCAAGGAGTGCAAATCCGTTATGGGTAATTTCGAAAAAACCTTGGGCAATATCGCGTGCGAAGATGCGAACGCCCTTGGTGATTGATTGTGTCGCTGTCATAGCTCTTCCTTCTTTGGCGGGGACGCTTGGCAACTTGCTATACAAGCGGTTGCTAAGCGCACCTCGTTTGGGTTGGTACGCTATCAATATCCTGCGGCGTCGACTCGACATGTGCAGCGATTTGAATATGCCGGGTTCGGCAGCGGGTACGGGTTTTTCCCTAGTCAAACTTTGGGATGGGCGGATTCTAGGAGGGAGCTATATGCCCAGTCAACCATATGGATTGGGTTTGTTATGGCATTCTTGGTTAAAACAACTCCAATCTCTAGCATTGACGGGGTTTTTCGATGGTTTAGTGCCATCTGCCAAATTTACCAATCGCCCACTCTAAATCCATTGAAAACTCTATTTGAAATACCCAGCCGCCATAACTAGACTTGCATTGCCTGATGAAAAAGGCATTTGTCGGCAGTAGCCAGTCGTTGACCGTGATGGTGCACGATAAAGCGATCCCGATGACCTTTGGAGCAATCTATTGCTCCTTGTGCACAGGGAGACATCAACCTCTTCTTGTGCCATTTGTGACGGTATAGACCTTTGGTCAGCCGCCAAGCCCAGTGCATGAACCTGTGGTTCTTGCCTGGGCTTTCTTGTTTTTCTTCTGCTAATTGGTTTGGTTTGTCCCAATTTGGGGCTCCTCGCTATCTAGTTAGGCAAATAACTGGGAGTTGCCTTCATTTAGCAGCGAAAATAGCAGGCTGTACTAACATTATGTAGAGCATGCCGTGACGACGACTTCCATTGCCCCAAAAAACGACCTTTCTCAGTTGGACCGTCTGACTGGCGGTGCCTTCACAGCTCCAACCTCGGGCGAGCGTGCCGCCCGGGTGCGTGATTGGCTCCAGACAAGCCCCACGTCCGATGTTTTGGCCGAGGTCTTCAAAGAACTCAGCGTTAAAGACAAAGGTGCCGCCAAATTGGTGCGAGAAAAGCTCGACGAGGCCAAGCGTGCCAAAGGGCAAGAGGCGTTGGCAGCCGAGTGGGCCGTCAAAGCCCAGGCGCTTCTGGCCATGTCAAAACTCAATATTGCCGACGCATTGGCCTGGCAGCGGGATGCGGCCAAAGCAGGTGCGCCACTGAGCAAAGAGCCATTGGCGTCGCTCAAGACCCAGCTGGTCGAGCGCGTGCGGGTGATCGAAGACCTGCAGCGCCAGGTGCAGGTGCAGCGGGAAGCTGCGGTTCTGCTGGCACAGCGCATTGAAGTGCTTTCCACCAAACCTTGGCGCGATGCCCAAGCGGTGGTCGACGCGTTGCGTGTTGATGTGGCGCAGTGGCAGTCACAAGCTACGCAGCTTTCCGCAGACGTCAATTGGCCCAGTGTGGATATGAAGTTCCCTCCGCTGCTGGAAGCGTCAAGTGGCCAATTGTTGGTGGTTTGGGAGGCCTTTCAGGGTGCTTTGGCATTGGCAGTGGCGGCGTCATTGGACGTTTCTGCGGCCTTGCCGCCAGTGCTGGTGTGGGCGGATGAGCTGCGCGTCGCGCGAGGTGTTCCCGTTGAGGCATTGGCTAAGCCTGCCCAGCCTAAGGTCGACCCGCAAGTGCGTGCCCAAGCCACGGCCGCAGTACGAGAGGTTTTGACCAAATTAGAGCTGGAGATTGCCGAGGGGCATGGAAAAGCCAGCGCCGGTGCTGCAAATGCGCTGCGCCATTCGCTCAAAGAATTTGGCCGATTGATCGACGATAAGTTGGAGGGCAAGGTTCACGCGGCCTTGGCTGCGGCAGGTGAACTTGAGGGCTGGCAACGCTGGCGTGCCGACCAACTGCGCGAGGAACTGGTTGGGCAGGCCATCGGGCTACTTAATCGGCCGCAGGGGCAAGCCATGGGTGGGCGCAAGCTACAGGAGCAATTGCGTTCACTGCGGGAGCAGTGGAAGCAAACCGATCAGGGTGGCGTGCCTAACCACGCACTGTGGAAGCGGTTTGACGAGGCGTGCAACCAAGCCCACGTGGTTGTTGAGGCGTGGATGGATAAGGTGCGGACCGAGTCTGCAGAACACAAGGCGCAGCGTTTGGCCTTGATCGAAGAGGTGAATGCATGGGCTGCGGCCAATACAACGGCCTTAGACGGGGATTGGAAAGGTTTTAACCGCATTCTTCACCAGTTCGGTGACCGATGGCGTGACGCTGGCCATTTGAGTGAAAAGGCATTTGTCGAAATGCAAGCACTGTGGAAGGCGGCCATCGGCGCTGCGGCGGCTCCACTGGAAGCATTGCAGAAGCAAAGTATTGAGCTGCGCCACGCCATGATTGAAGAGGCCATCGCCTTGGGCGGGGCCGCAGAGTTGCGTGTGGACGCGGTCAAAGCCTTGCAGCAGCGTTGGCAAGCGCAGGCACACGCCGTGCCGATTGACCGTCGCCTGGAACAAAAGCTCTGGGATGCGTTCCGCAAACCGATCGACGAAGCGTTTAACCGCAAGACTGCCGCCCGTGAACAAGCCGAGACGGCTTTAGGCGGGCGCGATCGTGCCGTCTTGTCCGCCTCTAAAGCACTAGAGGCTGCCAATGCCAGTGGTGACGCACAAGCCATTCGTGCGGCGATGGCCGCGCTCGATGCTGCCTTGCAGGGGCAAGCCCAGGCACAAGCCGATGTACAGGCTGCCGGGGTGATTGAGCGACAAGCGCATGCTGCGTCAAAAGGGCAGGATTCTGATGAAAATACCGCGCTAGCCCTCGTGGAACCTGCGCAAGCAGCTACTGAAACGATAGCGGATGCGGCGGATGCCACGGATGCTGCGGCACCCGTTGTAGCAGTACCAGTCCCCAAGGCCGCGCCCAAACCGGTGGTTGCGATGCGGGGCGATGACCGTCCCGGCATGAAGAAAGACGCGCCAGCGCCTGCTCGGGGTGGCAAATGGGGTGACCGCAAGGACAGCGGCCCTGGCCCGCGGGACGGCAAACCCGGTGGTGCGCCGTACGGACGTGGCCCTGGTGGGGACGGGCGCGGTCGCGACGCCCGACCGGATGCTGGACCCCGCCTGGGCGATGCAGCTTTCCGCGCCCAGCGCGAAGCCTTGGAAAACGCGCAGAATGTGCTCAAAAAGCTCGCCAGTCAAGCCCATGGGGAAGCGCTTACCCAATTGCTGACCGCCTGGGAAAAGCGCGATCCGGCCTTGGTGCCCAGTGCACAAGACTTAGGCACCCGTGCAAGCCCAGCGGTGCGAACTGCCTGGGTGCAAGCGTTGACGCCAGGTAGTGCTCCACCAGCGGCCAAACCCGTTACGGCACAAGATGCATTGTTGCGCCTGGAGATGGCAGCTGAAGTGCCCACACCGGCAGAGGACATCGCAGCGCGGCGAAACCTGCAGTTGCAGCTATTGACGCGGCGCAACGACCCCGCACCGGCCCAAACCTGGGGGCAAGATGCTGCCGTGGTGTTGGCAGCGGCGTTTGAGCCACAGGCGGCACGCCGTATTCAAAACGTACTCAAGGTCTTGCTAAGAAAGTAGCGTTTATCCTCTGGATAACGCGCACCCGTTGCGAGAGAATGCCAGGTCCACTGTGTGGACGCGGCTTCTTAAACTGGGGGACATAGATGGACTCTGTCGACAACCTGTTGCGACGCCTGGAGCAGCTCAATGCCATTGGGGCGGCCCTGTCCAAAGAGCGCGACATTTCGCGGCTGCTAGAGAGTATTTTGGTCGCAGCAAAGACCATCACCCGTGCTGACGGCGGCACTTTGTATCGGGTGACGCCCGATGGGCAAAGTCTGTCTTTTGAACTGATACGGACAGACTCCCTGCAAATCACCATGGGCGGGGTGTCTGGAAAACCCATCGATTTTCCGAACCTGCCGCTGTTTGATGCGTCGGGGCAACCCAATGACTCATTGGTAGCCGCTTACGCGGTGATTCACCACCAGACGGTCAATGTGGTGGATGCCTATACCGAACCCAATTTTGATTTCTCAGGAACCCGGCAATTCGATGCGCGCACGGGCTACCGTTCCCAGTCATTTTTGACCGTTCCGATGCGGGACCATGAGGGCGATGTCATTGGCGTGCTGCAGCTTTTGAACGCGATTGATCCGCAAACGGGGCAGGTTGTGTCGTTCTCCAGCTCAGACCAAAGTCTGGCCGAGTCGCTGGCCTCGCAAGCGGCCATCGCCATTACCAACCGCAGCCTGATGACGCAGTTGGAGACCTTGTTTGAGTCTTTCATTAGTCTAATAAACTTGGCGATTGACGAAAAATCCCACTACACGGGTGGGCATTGCCAGCGTGTTCCGGCCTTGACCATGATGCTGGCCGAAGCCGTGAATACCAACCAAGCAGGGCCACTCGCGGGGTTTGCCATGGACGACCGTGACCGGTACGAACTTAAGATTGCAGGCCTCTTGCACGACTGCGGCAAGGTCACAACGCCGGTGCATGTGGTGGACAAAGCCACCAAGCTTCAAACCCTGTTTGACCGTATTGACCTGATCGACACCCGGTTTGAAGTCCTCACGCGGGATCTTGAAATCGCTGCATTGCGCGAACAGTTGGCGTTGCGCCCGCAGATAGATGCCAATGCCGAAGCCAATCTGTGGACCCAATGCAGAGCGGATATCGACGCGCTGAACGCTGACCGTGAGTTCCTGCGAGCGGTCAACCATGGCGCTGAAAGTATGAAAGACGCTGACCTGCAGCGCGTGCGCAGCATTGGCAGCCAACACACTTGGCGCAATGTAAGCGGTGTTGAAACCGAGTTTTTAACCGCCAACGAGACTGAAAATTTGTGTATTCGTGCTGGCACACTCACCTTGGCGGAGCGTGAAATTATCAACCACCACATCGTTGCCACCATCAAGATGCTGGAACAGTTGCCGTGGCCCAAGCATTTGAAAAACGTGCCGGAGTATGCCGGTGGTCACCACGAGCGGATGGACGGTAAAGGGTATCCCAAAGGGCTTACTCGGGATCAAATGTCGGTTCAGGCCCGCGTGATGGGTATTGCCGACATATTTGAGGCGTTGACCGCCCGTGATCGCCCCTACAAACAGGGCATGAAGTTATCCCAGGCCATGGGCATCATGCATAAATTTCGAATCGGCGGCCATATTGACCCCGACCTATTCGACATCTTCGTGAACGAAGGTGTTTACCTGCGCTATGCGGAGCAGTTTTTAGACTCTTGGCAGATCGATGAAGTCAATCCGCAGGCTTGGCGCTCGCCATAGCCGGTGCCAGGCGCTCAACCCGTACGGGCGAGGGCGCTGACACAGAGCCGTGAATACTTAGACGCAATACCTCTGCGCGGGGCGGTTTGGCTTGCAGGTCCCAGTCGCTTAGCACACGCCGGTCGCGCCCTTGCGTCAATTGGTGGTCTGCTGGCCGGTGTGTGTGGCCGTGAATCATGTGATTTGCAGTGTATTGCTGCAAGCTCGCCAGCGCAGCGGCGTTGTCGACGTCGGCGTATGGCACATCGCTGTGTTTAAGCGCCTCGCTTTGCGCGCGCATGGCGCGGGCCAATTCAATACGCTCAGCCAGTGGTTTGTGCAGGAATGCCGTTTGCCACCCAGGGCTGCGCACCACCGCTCGAAATGCCATGTAATCAGTGTCATCGAGGCACAAAGCATCCCCATGGGTGAGCAGCCAGCGTTGGTCGCCAAAGGTGAAAGCCGTGGGGTCGTCCAGAAATTGGGCTGAGCAGGCTGCCATCAATTGCGGGCCCATCAGGAAATCACGATTCCCCTGCATGATGAAGAGGGGGCGTTTACCGGCAGCATTGCGCAGAACGTCGACGCAAGCCCGATCAAACGAAGTTGCGTGTTCTAGGCAATCATCGCCCACCCACACCTCAAAAAGGTCGCCGAGAATGAAGATGGCGTCGGCCGCCGAGTCACGCATGTACTGTGACCATGCGCTAAACGTGAGCGGGTCGGACCCGTGCAGATGCAGGTCCGAAATGAACTCCACACAACGCCACTGGGATGGTGCCAACAGTTCCATCCGGCGTGCCAGTCTGTTTAAAGGGCTACGGCCTTTTCTAGCACGACATCGTCTTTGGGCACGTCATCGTGAAAGCCTTTGCGGCCGGTTTTAACGGCCTTGATTTTGTCCACGACATCGGCTCCCGAGACCACTTTGCCAAAGACTGCGTAACCCCAACCCTGTGCACTGGGCGCGGTGTGGTTCAGAAAGCCGTTGTCCGCCACGTTGATAAAGAACTGTGCCGTCGCTGAATGGGGGTCGCCCGTGCGGGCCATGGCAACGGTGTAGTTGTCGTTTTTCAAACCGTTGTTGGCTTCGTTCTGAATGGGAGCATCACATGCTTTTTGGTTCATGCCGGGTTCCATGCCGCCGCCTTGCACCATAAAGCCAGGAATGACGCGGTGAAAAACCGTGTTGTTGTAGTGGCCCTTTTTGACATAAGCCAAGAAATTAGCGACCGATTGGGGCGCTTTGTCCTGGTTGAGTTCTAGGGTGATGACACCGTAGCCTGTGACGTGGAGTTCGACTTGTGGATTGCTCATGATTTATTTCACCAAGATGGCAGAGTTGATAACAATGGGTGTTTTGGGTGCGTCGGTTGGGAAAGGGCCGCCAGGTCCTGTGGGAACGACTTTGATCTTTTCGACCACATCCATGCCGCTGATGACTTTACCGAAGACGGTGTAACCAAACAGTTCAGACGCGTTTAAAAGCTTGCTGCGCGGCGTGTCTTTGTAGACCTGACCACGGTATTCAAACCGGGGTACCGGGTCACCTGGCGGAATGATGGTAGGGTCGAGAAACCCGTTGTCTTGTACGTTGATGAAGAACTGGGCTGTCGCCGATTGTGGGTCTGCTGTGCGTGCCATGGCCAGTGTGCCAACCACGTTGCGTTGCCCGCCTTTGGCCAATGCCTCACGGCCTTCGTGGGCGACGGGTGGGCGTGTCTTGCGTTCGGTGTAATGGGTGTCGAACCCACCGCCTTGCACCATAAAGTTGGGAATGACCCGGTGGAAGATGGTGCCGTCGTAGTGCTTGTCTTTGACGTATTGCAAAAAGTTTTCAACCGTCTTGGGGGCCTTGTCGGGATAGAGCTCAACGACAAAATCACCTTGGGTGGTTTGGAATTTCACCTTGGGCGCCGTTTGCGCGAAGACCGACAGTGCAGGCACCAAGGCCAAGCAGCAGGTCAAGGCGACACGTCGGCTCCAGAGTCGTGATGGTTTGGTCATTAAATAAGTCCTTCAAAGAAAATTTTCCACTGGTTACCCTCGCGGCTCCAGTATTGCCGTTTGGTCAAGCCGGTGCGCGCGCCATCGGCCACTTCGCCAAAGGTTACCACCATGGTTTCAGCGGCGTCTGTCCAGTGTAAATAGCTCACATCTTTAAGTTGAATGGCGCGCCCCTTGGTCACGCGGATTTCTGCCATCAGGGTGGGGGTCCATTGGCTCAATGTTTTTCCATTGACATTGAAGTCTGCCGCATAAAACGACAATATCTTTTGAACGTTACCAGAAGTCTTGGCGTCGCGCCATGCTTGCAACGCGACTTCAAAGGGCTTGCCTTCGCTGTGAATGTTGTTCCGCGCAACCCAATCCAGTTTGGGTGCAATCACGACCGGTGTGGTACGCACCTCGACTGTTTTGATGATGTGTTGAAGGTCCGGATTGGCCAGCACCACACAGCCGTCGGTCGCCAAGGGCGGGCGCGAGAACTGGTTGGGCGGTGTGCCGTGCAACCAAATGCCGCCACCGGTCTTTCCACGCTTGTTGTCCAACACATTGGGGTAGCTGATGGGCAGGGCGCCCGAACCGTAAAAATCCTTCAGCGATTTAGGGTCTAGGTTGCTGGTGATGTAGTACACGCCCAGCGGTGTGCGTTGGTCACCTTCGACGGTTTTAGACGTGCCAGCCTTACCCACTGAGATGTAGTAATCCGACACCAATTTCAACCCTAATGCTGAGTTTTGAAACAGGTACAGGCGCGACTTGGATGCATCCACCGCAATCGCATGCCGCGTGCGTGTGGATAGCGCCAAAAACTGCGACGGCACGGTGCCCGCTGGCGGGCGCTCACGCAAGGCATTGATACGCTGCAGGGATTCTTCACGCAGCTCATTCAATACATTGCCCGCACTGCGCGCGCTGGCCTCTGGAACGTCCCCAAACAGCTTTAGTGGCCTTGTGCGCGCGGTCAGCAAGTCGCCGTAGACCAATTGCGCCAACTGGAAATTAGGAACCGTTCGCACCAGCTGCTCGACCTTGAGCAAGGCCTCGCGGTTGCGCGATAACCCAATGAGTTTGTAGACCTCAATCAGACGCGCTTCGGCCACGCCATCGGCCACACGGTCGACTGGGACGGGGCTGCGCGCCAACGGAGCGGCCGGAACGTGTCGTTTGCTAGCGGCGACCGTCGAGAAACTGGTAAGTAGAAGGCAGCCAGCCAACAGACAGAAAAGACGCGTTCGACCCATTGTGCAGAAGGCAATCAAGAGCCCGTAGATTCCTTGGTGATGAACCAACGGTCACCGTGCTTAACCAATCCGAGCGTTTTACGGCTAGTAGCCGAAAAACGGCCCGATTTATAGTCCTGGTGAAACTGGGCCGAAGCACTGTTGCCGTCCACAGTCACGCGCAGGTCTGTGAGTTTGACGCTGATGGTCGACTTCGTAACAATCCGCTGGGTACGT
>JBBRNS010000125.1:0-11190 GCA_038230175.1 Burkholderiales bacterium | reverse complement strand
ATGACTAAGTTGGCTGAGATCGGGCAGGTTTGGCATTACAACGCATTGTCGCTCACTATTTCATAGCGGACGATGGCCTGACTCATTGGGAGCTGAGTAGTTACAAAAATTTGGCGCCTACTCGCCCGGCGAAGTCTCACCCTGGCTTTTGGGGGTGACGCCTAGGTGGCGGTAGGCCGCCAGCGTCGCCACGCGCCCGCGCGGGGTGCGCTGCAGGTAGCCTTGCTGGATGAGGTAGGGCTCGATCACGTCCTCAATGGTTTCGCGCTCTTCACCAATGCTTGCGGCAATGTTGTCCAGCCCCACCGGGCCGCCGTCAAAGCGGTGGATCACCGCCTCTAACATCTTGCGGTCCATCAGGTCAAAACCCATGGGGTCTACATCGAGCATGGCCAAGGCGCGGTTGGCAATGTCCAGGTCGATATGGCCCGCCCCTTTGACGTCGGCATAGTCGCGCACCCGGCGCAAGAGCCGGTTGGCAATGCGGGGTGTACCGCGCGAGCGGCGTGCAATCTCAAAGCCGCCTTCGGCATCCATGGGTACTTTGAGCAGCCCCGCGCTGCGCTTGACAATGCGCGCCAGTTCCTCGGGCGTATAAAACTCCAGCCGTGCCACGATGCCAAAACGATCGCGCAGCGGGTTGGTCAGCATGCCCGCCCGGGTGGTAGCGCCCACCAGGGTAAAGGGCTGCAGGTCCAGCTTGATCGAGCGGGCGGCCGGCCCTTCGCCGATCATGATGTCGATCTTGTAGTCTTCCAGCGCGGGGTACAAAATTTCTTCCACCACGGGCGAGAGGCGGTGGATCTCGTCGATGAACAGCACATCGTTTTTTTCTAGGTTGGTCAGCAGTGCCGCCAAATCCTTGGGTTTCTCCAGCACCGGGCCACTGGTCTGGCGCAGGTTCACGCCCAGCTCGGCCGCCACGATGTGGCTGAGTGTGGTCTTGCCCAAACCGGGTGGGCCGAAGAGCAGCACATGGTCCAACGCCTCACCGCGTTTTTTGGCTGCGCTGATAAAAATCTCCAACTGCTCGCGGATCTTGGCTTGGCCTACGTATTCGTCGAGTAGCTTGGGGCGCAGTGCGCGCTCAATGGCCTCTTCTTGCGGTGAAGTCGGGGCGGCGGACACCATGCGTTTGGCGGGTGGGGCGGCAAAGTCGTCGGTTTGTATGCTCACAGCGGGCTTTATCCAGGCAAAAAAGAGGCGGTTGCCCACTATAGCGCGCTGCCCGCACAGCGCGTGGATTCAAGTTGGCGCCGTACCGACCGATAGGATAAGGGTGCCGCTCTCCCGTTGTGGGGCTGCGCACGCGCACCGCTGAAAGGTTTTTTGAGCCATGCCCCCTTTGACTGTGACCTCTTCTTGGTGCCGGGCTGCCGCCCTGCAATGTGCTTTGCTGGCCTTGTGTGCCGGGCTGGCAGCGCCCGTGGCCGCCGCCGACCACAGCGCTGAAGGGCATGGTGCATCGGCGGCAGCGGCCCAACCTGCCGCCAAAGCAGAAGGCAAGGTGGAGACCGAAACCGTTGTTGAGCGCAAAACCGCCGATGTGGATTTAAAGGCCTCCAGTGAACCTAAAGCGGCCGGTTACCTGGTGCGCGAGGCTTTGGGTGTGGTGCTGCCCAAAAAGAAGCTGACATTGATGGTCAAGTCCAAACCCGAGGCCGCCTCTGAGATGCCAGCTGTCTCCGGGCCGAACCCGACGCCTGCGGCCACTTCAACCGAAAGCCGCCGCTACAACAAAGCCCGCGCCGCCGCCATGGTGGGCCATGTGCCAATCAAAGAGGTCACTGCCGCAGCCGAAGGCCATGGTGGCGACGTCCACTGGTCGTATGACGGCGAAAACGGCCCCCAAGCCTGGGGCAAGCTCAAACCAGAATTCAACCTGTGCGCCACGGGCAAACGCCAGTCGCCCATCAACATCGAAGACGGCGCGACCCTGCAAGGCCCTGCAGAGCCAGTGCGGTTTGACTACACCCCCAGCAACGGCAGTGTGGTCAACAATGGCCACACCATCCAGGTGGATGTCTTGGGTGAAAACTCCATCACCGTGCGGGGTTCTAACTACCGCCTGCTGCAATTCCACTTCCATACGCCTTCAGAAGAGCAAATCAATTTCAAACGTTTTGCCATGGTGGTCCACTTGGTGCATAAAAATGCCGAGGGTCAATTGGCCGTGGTGGCCGTCTTGTTGGAGCCCGGTGAACCGAGCCCGGTCATTGACAAGGTGTGGACCTACATGCCGCTGGATACGGCAGACCGGGTGCGTATGCCGCCGGGTGTACTCAACCTGAACGAGCTGCTGCCAGCCGACCAGCGCTACTACCAGTTCATGGGCTCGCTGACCACGCCGCCCTGCACCGAAGGTGTGTTGTGGATGGTGCTCAAGCAGCCGGTAAGCATCAGCCGTGCGCAGCTCAAATTGTTTACCCAGCTTTACGCCAACAATGCACGTCCGGTGCAGGCGGTGAACACCCGCCCAGTGCGTGAGGCGCAGTAAACGGAATAATCGGAATAAACGAAGTCAGCGCAGGCAAAATTTGAGCGCTTACCCGGCCCTATTTGACGCTTTGTTGCGCTAACCGGGGTTGACAAATCGCCATGGTGTAAAAATGTAAGGCTTACGTCCTTACCAACTCTGCACCACCATGAAACACGTTGTCAGTATCAGCCTGGGCTCCAGTGACCAGGATTTCGACTTCACCACCGACTTTCTCGGCGCACGCCTGCATGTGCGGCGCATCGGAACCAACGGCAGCACAGCCACAGCCGTCAAGCTCATCAAAGAGTGGGATAAGAAGGCGGCTGCCATCGGCGTTGGTGTACTCAAAGACAGTTACCGGGTGGGTTCGCGGCGCTTTATTGCCAAAGACAGTGCGCGCCTGCTGGCAGTTGCCACGCAGGTGCCCATCACCACCGGTGGGCGTTTGGGCGATATTTTTCAGGAATGGGCCGTGCGCCACGCCCAGACGCAACTGGGCAGCTACTTTAACAACGCCCGTGTGTTGTTCTTCTCAGGCCTGACCGATTACAAGCTCGCGCTGTCCATGGCGGAGTACACCAGCAACCTGCAATTTGCCGATCCGCTTTTGACGCTTGGTGTGCCCAAGCTGCTGGGCTCTTTGGATGCGCTCAACCTGTACTCCACCGGCGCGCACTATGTTAAAGACTGGTCGCTGCCCTCGGCCATGGCAACGGGACCCATTAAGGAGTGGACCCGTTTTGTGCTGCGCAAGGCCATGGAAAAGGCCACCGTGGTGGTCGCGCCAGCGCATGAGCTTGACGATTTTGGGCTGCAAGAGCTCGCTGGCAAGGTCATCATCACCTCAACCGTGAATGACGCCCGCATGGCGCGCTTGCGTGACAAGGGCGTGGCCACCGTCATCGACGGATCGCCCTGCATGCATGGCCATGTGTTAGGTGCCAACCTGCTCGACGCCATGGTGCTGGCCGCCACCGGAAAAAAGCCGCACGACATTCTGGACGACGACTACTTGGAGATCATTACCGGTTTGCAGTCCGAGCCGCGCATCGTGCACCCCAGTGGTTTTCAGCGCACCAACCGCTTTGCCTTTGTGATCCACCCGCTGTCGCAGGAGTATTTCAAGAAGGTCAAACCCATCGATTTGCTGTCGCAGGTGTCGCCGCCGATCATGATGAATTCGCTGGAAAAAATCATGGCCTACGCGCCGCCTTTTGTGTACACCAAAGTCACTGGCATTCAGTCGCCCACCGGTGTCAAGGCTGAGGGGTGGCTTATCTCGGTGGGTGGCACGCCCAAAGAGATCATGCGCCATGATCCCGAGTTCACCTACCGCCGCCTCTTGGACGCCGCCGCCATGGCCAAGCGTCTGGGCGCGCAAATCATGGGTCTGGGCGCCTTCACCAAAGTGGTCGGCGATGCCGGTGTTACGGTGGCCAAGCGTGCGCCCTTGCCCATCACCACCGGCAACAGCTACAGCGCCTCTGGCGCCCTGTGGGCCGCGCACGATGCCATTTTGCGCATGCGCTTGGTGCCCATTCCCAAGGGCAAGCAGCGCGTGCAGTGCAAAGCCATGATCGTAGGTGCCACCGGTGCCATTGGATCGGTCTGCGCACGCCTCATGGCCCGCGCGGTGGAAGAGGTTTACATGGTGTCGCCCGAGACGGCCAAGCTGTTGGACCTGAAAGAGTCGATTCTCAAAGATTCGCCGCACACCAAAATTTACCTCAGCGCCCATGCCGACAAAGACATTGCCGACATGGACATGATCGTCACCGCCACCTCCGGCGCGGGCAAAAAAGTGCTCGACATCATGAAGGTCAAACCCGGCTGTGTGATTACCGACGTAGCCCGACCTCTGGATTTGCCGGCCTCCGAAGTAGCCAAGCGCCCCGATGTGCTGGTGATCGAATCCGGCGAGATCCAACTGCCTGGCGACGTAAAAATGAAGAACATCGGCCTGCCCCCTGGCTTGGCCTACGCCTGCTTGGCCGAAACCATCGTGCTGGCTTTGGAGGGGCGGTTTGAAAACTTCACCGTGGGCCGGGCGATTGAGTGGGAAAAAGTGCGTGAGATTTACCAGTTGGGTCTTAAGCACGGCATGCGGCTGGCCGCTATTTCCGGTGTGAATGGTCCATTTTCGGACGAAGACATTGAGCGCGTGCGCGAATTGGCGCTGGTGGCACGGGCCAAGCAACACAGCGCAAGCGCGCCCACTGCAAAGCCCGCCCGCGCAGCGAAGCCTGTAGCGGCCACCCCGGTAAAAGTGGCTAAAACTGCCAATACCCGCAAGCCCGTAGCCGCTAAGTCTGCAAGCCGAAAACGCACCCGTCAGTCTGCGTAGGCGCAGTGAGGACGACTCGGGTTTTAGGTGCGTAGATACAACACTCTGCGCACGAAACCGCCAGCCGTGTTACATTAGTCGGTCGCTATTGGCGACTGGCCATGCCCACACTTCGGTGAAAGCAACTACACCCCCGGCAGAGGGGTCGCCAGTCCAGCCCCTCAACTGCGTACCCACTACCTACTCACGGCGGTGTGGCTTCCCCTTCTGCTAACGACGCCCCTGCTATGGCGCGTACCCGGCCAACCCGATCTAAGTGAACGGGTTGTCAGGGAGATTGGATGGGTACCTCGGCATGAGGGCATGCCAATTTTGCTTTCGGGCGCCCAAGGTCACATGACCCAAGCCCCTTTGATTTTTAGATGATTTTTACTACAACAACAAAACAGACGCCCATTACGATGGGTAAGTATCGAATCGCAGCGTGCCCTCGGCCTCTGTCAGGTGGAATGTTTGCCGCGCAGGTATCGATTGCCAGTGGCAGCGGCAGCGCCACCACGGACCGCGTGATGCGGTTCCATGACGAATTCGCCTCCCATGACGCCGCGGCCGACTTTGCGATCGAACAGGGTATTGATTGGGTGCGCGACGCAACGCGGACCCACTGAACGAACTGAAACGAATTAGAATTGATTAGGAGTACTCTATGGCTAAAGAAGATCTGATTGAAATGATGGGCGTCGTCGACGAGGTGTTACCCGACACCCGTTTCCGCGTGACATTGGAAAACGGCCACCAGCTGATCGCCTATTCGGCCGGCAAAATGCGCAAGAACCACATCCGCATCTTGGCGGGTGACAAGGTTTCGCTGGAGCTGTCCCCGTATGACCTGAGCAAAGGCCGCATCAATTTCCGCCACATCGAAGGCCGCGGCCCGATGACACCACGCCGCTGATCGGCGTTTAATTTGCGCGATGAAAAAGGGCTGTATTGCTACAGCCCTTTTTGCGTTTGGTGTCACTGCTTTTGCTGCAGGACGCAACAGCCTTCGGAGGGTTAATCCGGGAGTCTTGTTGAAAGCCCCTGCCGCTTATGGCGCCACGATAAAAGTCAGCGTTGTAATTCCGTACTTTTTATCGTTATTGCTGGCATCGGTGCACGTGACGCGCACCAAGTATTCGCCGGGGTTGCCGTAATAGTGCGCATTAGACGTTCCATTGGCAGAGCCATCGCCATAGTTCCACGAGGGAAAGAGCTTGCCAAAGCCGCCGCCGCAGATGCCTCCGGTGAACTGTACCGTTTGCCCCGCAACGGCCACGGTCGCGCCGGCGCTCAGCAGAATCGGCGAAACAGTAATGGTCGCATTGGGGTCGCCCGTGGGACCCGGCGTCGCATCACTGCCGCCGCAACTGCTCACCAGAGCTGATATAAAAAGGCAAAACACCAGCCTGCTGAACGTCATCACAATTTCCCCACGCTTGCAAAAACTAAGCAATTTAAAAAGGGGCAAGCATTGCCCCAAGGCTGAGGTTAAACGCAGATCACGTACTCCTAACGACTGCCTGTGAAACTGGCACGTCAAGCCAATGGATTGGCGTGCAAAGGAAATATGGGCATTGGTGTGCTGCCAAAGCGGCGGGTCGATGCGAAGTCGAAACCGAGTTTGGTGGCCAAAATGCCTGGATTCACCTGCCAGTCACCCCAATAATTTCAAACCCGCATGCAACGACTCTTGTACGAGGCAGGCGTAGTGTTTGTGTTGGTGCCCGCTTTGCCTAGAACCCATGTGTCCGGCGTGGCGCGGTGGCGCAACGCACAGCAGCCCCTGATTCAGCTATCTTTGTGCGAAAATTAAAATGACCGGTTTGGGTTCAGCTTCTTACACGGGGCGGCGCACACACTTCTGCACAGCCAGTAGAAAAAGTTACCTAGCCCTGGTTCAGGACCTGTGCCCGCGCCAGCACCAAAGCAAGGTCAGCGGACTAACTGAGTTTTGTCAGCAATCGGATAGCCCGGTGGTGCCAGGCCCGTACTATGGTGGCGATGCTGGCTTTGAGGAAGTGCTCGACTTGGTGGAAGACGCGTGCAACGGCCTCCCAGTGCATGTGATTGCAGTTCCGATCATCAAGGAAGGGTTGTCGCAAGCAGCTTATCCGCCGCAATCAATCCTTGCTGGAAGCTCGATATCGTCGGCGTGGTCTGCGTGCCATCCGCCACGGTACTAAATCGTCCTTTGAATTCTCCCGACTTTCGCGCCGCCAATATGTTGATGGCTGATTTCGGAAATGGCGGCGCAGGGCGGGGTTTCGACTCCGACAGAATGCTTCCCAAGTGGGTGGCGGCAGCGACACGTTTTCCCATGTTTGGAATCTCACCCGAAGCGGTACTACAAAACCGGGTCAGGATAGTTTTGATGATGGACGTGTGGTCGAAAATCGTGTGGTTTGCGATAGATTTTTTAACCCATGGTGATATGACGAAGGCTGGAACCCGCAAACCGTAGGTGCGAAACGCGGGATCATCGTCATCTGGCTGACCCGCCACGGCGTCAGGGTTGACGTGGTCGTAAAACCCGCCATGCTCATCGTAAGTGACGATTAGCAGTGTTTCATCCCATGCTGGACCGAGCGCCAAGGCCTGGTACACATCCGAAACCAGTGCCTGCCCATCTCGAATGTCGGCTGGCGGATGGTCGTCGTTCTTAAAAAAATGGGGGTCGATCCATGATACCGATGGCAGTGTTCCCGCCAAGGCGTCGCCCACGAAGCCATAGCGAGAATTGGCGCTACCGAATGGTTCGAAATTGGGCGATGAACGGTAATTTTCATCAGTCATCATCAGTGAATAAGGGTTGAGGCAGGAATAAAACTTCCAGCTCACATCCGCTTTGTCGAGGTGACGAAAGAACGATTGGTTTTTATAAAAGGGGATCGTTTTGCTATCTTTGCTACCTGCCGCCATGCCGCTCATGGCATAGAGGCGGTTTGGCCATGTTGATCCCGGTACGCTGCTAAACCATCGATCGCAGACGCAGAACTGTTTTGCGAAAAAGTCGTATGTGGGCAATTCACTGGCGTTGAAATAGCCCATCACCAAATCAAAGTCGGGATCTCCAGGGTGCGTCTGCACGTAGTCATCGACGAAGCCACCATTGTTATTAGAGAGCTGGTTGGCAACAGAAGCTCCCTCATGCCCGGGATCATGATTTTTCCCAAAGCTTGTTTTGTCCAGATGATGAATCTTATAAGCCGTGCCCTTGTGCACATTTGAAAATGAGGCCTGTAAGCCGTCAATGTCTGTGCGTCCACCCTCAAGACTCAGATAGCCAAGCATCTGGTCGAAGGATCTGTTTTCCATCATCAAGACAACAATGTGCTTGATTTTGTCAAGATTAGCGAGAGTGGTGTCGGGCATATTTGTACTCTAAATGTCAATATTCCCCGCCCGCAGCGCATTGGTTTCGATAAATTCCCTGCGAGGTTCCACCTCATCGCCCATCAACATGGTGAACACGCGGTCGGCTTCAATGGCGTCGTCGATTTGCACACGCAGCAAGCGGCGCACGGTAGGGTCCATGGTGGTTTCCCACAATTGGGCGGGGTTCATTTCGCCCAAGCCTTTGTAGCGCTGGCGGCTGGTGGCATGTTCCGCCTGGGCGATCAACCACGCCATGGCTTCACGGAAGTCAGACACCTTTTCTTCTTTGGCGCGCTCGCCTTCGCCGCGCATGACGCGGGCGCCTTCCGCCAATAGGCCTTTAAAGGTGTTGGCCGCCTCGGCCAGGGCTGCGTAGTCTGCGCCGTGCACAAAGTCTTGGGTCAAAACGCTGCTCTTGACGTTGCCATGGTGGCGTCGGCTGATGCGCAAAATGGGCTTGTCGGTGCGGGCGTCAAACTCACCGGCCACTTCGGCGTCGGGCAGGCGGGCCTGCAGGGCGGCGGCAGACGCTTCGGCGTCGGCAACGGTATCGAGGTTCAGCGCAACGCCGTCGGCCACCGAACGCAGTGCTTCGGCATCCATAAAATTCTTCAGGCGGGCAATGACGTTTTGGGCGACCTGGTGCTTGCGCGCCAACTCAGACAGGGTGTCGCCAGAAATCGTGGTGCCGTTGGGCCCACCGGTAAATACCGAAGCGTTGACCAGCGCGATGCGCATCAAGAAGGCGTCCAGTGCCGGTGCATCCTTGAGGTACAACTCTTCTTTTCCCGCTTTGACCTTGTACAAGGGGGGTTGCGCAATGTAGATGTGGCCGCGCTCCACCAATTCGGGCATTTGGCGGTAGAAGAAGGTGAGCAGCAGCGTGCGAATGTGGGCGCCGTCAACGTCCGCATCGGTCATGATGATGATGCGGTGGTAGCGCAGCTTGGCGACATTAAAGTCGTCATTGCCGGTGGTGCCACCGGCCTTGCCAATGCCGGTTCCCAGGGCGGTGATGAGGGTCAAAATCTCGTTACTGGTCAGCAGCTTTTCGTAGCGGGCTTTTTCCACGTTCAAGATCTTGCCGCGCAGGGGCAGAATTGCCTGGAACTTGCGGTCGCGACCCTGCTTGGCAGAGCCACCGGCGGAGTCACCCTCGACGATGTAGATTTCGCACATCGCCGGGTCTTTTTCTTGGCAGTCGGCCAGTTTGCCGGGCAGGCCCATACCGTCGAGCACGCCCTTGCGGCGGGTCATGTCACGCGCCTTGCGGGCGGCTTCACGGGCGCGGGCAGCTTCGATGATTTTGCCGACGATGATCTTGGCATCTGCCGGGCGCTCCTGCAGGTAGTCAAAGAGCAGCTTGCTGACGATGTCTTCTACCGGGCCACGCACTTCGCTAGATACCAGTTTGTCTTTGGTCTGGCTGCTGAATTTGGGCTCTGGCACCTTGACGCTCAGTACGCAGCACAGGCCTTCGCGCATGTCGTCACCGGTCACTTCGACTTTCGCCTTCTTAGCGATTTCGCTGTCATCGATGTACTTGTTGATGACGCGGGTCATCGCGGCACGTAAACCTGTCAGGTGGGTACCGCCATCGCGCTGCGGAATGTTGTTGGTAAAGCACAGCACCTGCTCGTTGTAGCCGCTGTTCCACTGCATGGCCACTTCGACGCCGATGTTGGTCTGCTGGTCGCTCTGGCGGTCACCCATGGCGTGGAAGATGTTGGGGTTCAACACCGTCTTGCCCTTGTTGATGAAGTTCACAAAGCCTTTGACGCCACCGGCGCCCGAGAAGTCGTCTTCTTTTCCAGTGCGCTCGTCTTTGAGACGAATCTTCACGCCGTTGTTCAAGAAGCTGAGCTCGCGCAGGCGCTTGCTCAAGATCTCGTAGTGGAAGTCGTTGTTGGTTTGGAAGATATCCAGGTCGGGCAAAAAGTGTACTTCTGTGCCACGTTTTTCGGTGTCGCCAATCACCTTCATAGGCGAGACTTCTACGCCGTTTACCATTTCAGTGATGCGGTTTTGTACAAAGCCGCGGCTGAACTCCATGACGTGGACTTTGCCGTCGCGGCGGATGGTCAAGCGCAGCATTTTGGACAGTGCGTTCACGCAAGAAACGCCCACGCCGTGCAAGCCGCCGGAGACTTTGTAGCTGTTTTGGTTGAATTTGCCGCCCGCGTGCAGTTCGGTCAGCGCGATTTCAGCGGCCGAGCGTTTGGGCTCATGCTTGTCGTCCATCTTGACGCCAGTGGGAATGCCACGGCCATTGTCGACTACGCTGATGGAGTTGTCGGAGTGGATGGTGACCAGAATGTCATCGCAATGTCCCGCCAATGATTCATCGATGGAGTTGTCGACGACTTCAAACACCAAGTGGTGCAGGCCCGTGCCGTCGGACGTGTCGCCGATGTACATGCCGGGGCGTTTGCGCACCGCCTCCAGGCCTTCGAGGATCTGGATCGAGCCTTCGCCATACGCTTCAGTGGCACCGGCCTGGTTGGTGTCGATCGTGGGTTGGAAGTTGGAGCTGTCTGCGCCACTCTCGCCAGTGTTCACTGAATCGTCTGGATTTTCAGCGGGGACAGGGGCTTTGTTTTCTTCGGTCATGGCTTGCTTCTCTCACTCAGGTAAAACTAATCAGTTGAGGGCAGAGCATCGCTGCGCTCTGGTCTGCCCCGCAATTTTCAACTACGCTTGAATGCGCAAACCCCCGAAAGTCGGGGGTTTGCTTGCGTAGGCAGCTACTATTTTTGTAGCATCAAATTCTCATCGGCATCACAACATACTTGAATGTGGCGTTCTCTGGAATGGTGAAGAGCGCTGAGCTATTGCCGTCCGACAATTCCAGTTTCACCATGTCCTGGCTCATGTTGGCCAAGGCGTCTATGAGGTAGGTTACGTTGAAGCCGATTTCAATGCTGTCTCCGCCATAGTCGATATCGAGCTCGTCCACAGCTTCTTCCTGCTCGGCGTTATTGGACGCCACACGCAAGCTGCCGGGGTCTAT
>JBBRNS010000124.1:0-11223 GCA_038230175.1 Burkholderiales bacterium | reverse complement strand
GACTACTTGGTGCAGCGCAAGCTCTACCCCACTGTAGACTTTTTTTCCGGCATCGTGCAGCGGGCCATGGGCATACCTGGGCCCCTCTTCACCGCCGTTTTCGCGTTGGCCCGCTCCGTTGGTTGGATTGCCCAACTCAACGAAATGATCGGTGACCCTGAGTACAAAATTGGCCGCCCACGCCAGTTGTTTACCGGCTCGGTGCGCCGTGACGTGCAACCTGTCGCACAACGCTAATCACGCCTAGACCCTAGCGCCCGCCTGACGGCAACGTCGGCGGGCGTTTCATTTACAAAGGCCCAATCGCAAGGCGCATAAAATCAAGGATTGCCACGGCAAGGAATAACCAAATGGGAAGCATGGAATCACAACTTCACGGTCGCACGCTGTACGACAAACTCTGGGACGAACACGTCGTCCATACAGAAGACGATGGCACCGCCGTCCTCTACATTGACCGCCATTTGGTACACGAAGTTACCAGCCCCCAAGCCTTCGAAGGCTTGCGTCAAGCCAAGCGCAAAGTCTGGCGGGTCAGTTCTATCGTTGCCACGGCCGACCACAACACACCGACCACCGGTTGGGATCGTGGCATGGATGCGATCACCGACCCTACCAGCAAAGAACAAGTCACCACGCTGGACAACAATATCCGGGAATTCGGCTCTGCAGCCTACTTTCCTTTTTTATCCAAACGCCAAGGCATTGTGCACGTCATTGGGCCTGAGAGCGGAGCCACTCTGCCGGGCATGACCGTTGTTTGTGGGGACTCCCACACCTCCACCCATGGTGCGTTTGGTGCACTTGCCCACGGTATCGGCACCAGCGAGGTCGAGCACGTCATGGCCACGCAGACCCTGCTTGCCAAGAAGGCCAAAAACATGCTGGTCTCGGTCGATGGCACATTAGCGCCCGGTCTTACCGGAAAAGACATTGTGCTGGCGATCATCGGCAAAATTGGAACCGCCGGGGGCACAGGTTATACGATTGAATTTGGCGGATCTGCGATCCGCGCCTTGAGCATGGAAGGCCGTATGACAGTTTGCAATATGGCCATCGAGGCCGGCGCACGCGCAGGCTTGGTCGCTGTCGACGACAAAACCATCGAGTATGTACGTGGTCGCCCCATGGCGCCTGGTAGCAACGCCGCCAGCGACGAAGCCGCCGCCGTTGAGTGGGACCAAGCTGTACTTTACTGGAAGACCCTGCAATCGGACGCCAATGCCCACTTTGACACGGTTGTCGAATTAGACGCTGCCCAGATCGTGCCACAGGTGACATGGGGCACTTCGCCTGAAATGGTTTTGGGTATCGACGACCGCGTCCCCGACCCTGACAAAGAAAAAGATGCCAACAAGCGCGCTGCGATTGAACGTGCGTTGGTGTACATGGGGTTGGAGCCCGGCAAGGCCCTCAACGATTTGTTCATCGACAAGGTCTTTATTGGCTCCTGCACCAACAGCCGTATTGAAGACATGCGTGAGGCCGCCGCGGTTGTCAAAAAGTTGGGACAAAAGGTTGCCAGCAACGTCAAGTTGGCGATGGTGGTACCCGGCTCCGGTCTGGTGAAGGCGCAGGCCGAGCGAGAAGGTTTACACACTATATTCACCGCTGCTGGTTTTGAGTGGCGGGAGCCAGGCTGCTCCATGTGCCTGGCGATGAACGCCGATCGCCTTGAACCGGGCGAGCGCTGTGCTTCGACCAGCAACCGCAACTTTGAAGGCCGTCAAGGCGCCGGAGGGCGCACCCACTTGGTCAGCCCCGCCATGGCCGCAGCCGCGGCCATACACGGCCACTTTGTTGATATTCGAAAGTTCAGCTAAACGCCCCAAGGAAACAGAACCATGAAAACCTTTCTGACCCTGCTCACATTGACCTGCGCACTGCTGCTATCCGCATGCAACACCGTTAAAGGTGTTGGACAAGACCTCCAGAAGGCTGGCGAAAAAATCGAAGACGTAGTTAAGAAAAAATGAAAAAATTTAATATCCACCAGGGCTTGGTGGCGCCCATGGACCGCGAAAACGTGGATACGGACGCCATCATCCCCAAGCAGTTCCTCAAGTCCATCCACCGCACCGGTTTTGGCCAAAACCTGTTTGACGAATGGCGTTATCTGGACGCAGGCTACCCTGGTCAAGATCCCACTAGCCGCCGCCTCAATCCGGATTTTGTACTCAACCAATCGCGTTACGAAGGTGCATCCGTTTTACTGGCGCGGAAAAATTTTGGTTGTGGCTCTTCGCGTGAACACGCACCGTGGGCACTAGAGCAATACGGCTTTCGCGCCCTGATTGCGCCCAGCTACGCCGATATTTTCTTCAACAACAGCTTTAAGAATGGCATTCTGCCGATTGTGTTGAGCGAGTCCCAGGTCGATCAATTGTTCAATGAGGCACTGGCTTTCCCCGGCTACCAACTCACTATCGACCTGGAGCGCCAAGTCATTGTGAAGCCCCAAGGGGAAGAAATTCCGTTTGACGTGCAGCCTTTTCGCAAGTATTGTTTGATCAACGGCTTCGACGACATTGGGCTCACACTACGCCATGCCGACAAGATCAAGGCATTCGAAGCCCATCGTTTGGCACAAAAACCGTGGCTAGCCCAGACCATGCAAGCGTAAGCAGCTACAAAATATATAGCAACCTCACAGGGCGTTTGCCGCTACGGCGCGTTAAACCACCCATACCGCCAGAAAGAATCCATGAAAATTGCAGTGCTGCCCGGTGATGGCATCGGTACCGAAATCGTAGCTGAGGCCGTGAAGGTCTTGAAGGCGCTCGGCCTCCCCCTAGAAATGGAAACCGCGCTGGTAGGCGGTGCCGCCTATGAGGCCCATGGTCACCCCCTTCCGGAAGCAACTCTCAAGCTGGCGATGCAAGCGGACGCAGTCCTTTTTGGCGCTGTCGGCGACTGGAAGTACGACACCCTAGACCGTCCCCTGCGGCCTGAACAAGCCATTCTCGGTCTGCGCAAAAACATGGGGCTGTTTGCCAATTTCCGCCCTGCCATTTGCTACGAGCAACTGGTGCACGCGTCGAGCTTGAAGCCCGAGCTGATTTCGGGTCTGGATATTTTAATTATTCGCGAACTTACCGGCGACATCTACTTTGGTCAGCCTCGGGGCCGTCGTATTGCCGTAGACGGTCACTTCCCGGGCGCAGAGGAAGCGTTTGACACCATGCGCTACTCGCGCCCCGAAGTCGAGCGTATCGCCCACGTCGCGTTTCAGGCCGCGCGCAAGCGTAGTAAACGGGTCACCAGCGTGGACAAAGCCAATGTGCTGGAAACCTTCCAGTTCTGGAAAGACATCGTCACCGAAGTAGGCCTGCAATATCCGGATGTGGCCCTGGATCATATGTATGTAGACAACGCCGCCATGCAATTGGTGAAAGAGCCCAAGCGCTTTGACGTGGTGGTCACCGGCAATATGTTTGGTGACATTCTGTCCGACGAAGCATCCATGTTGACCGGCTCTATTGGCATGCTCCCATCAGCAAGCCTCAACAGCAAGGGACAAGGCCTGTACGAACCCAGCCATGGCAGCGCGCCCGACATTGCCGGCAAAGGAGTCGCCAACCCGTTGGCCACGATTTTGAGTGCCGCCATGATGCTGCGCTTCAGCCTAAACCAAGAAACTGAGGCATGCCGCATCGAGGCCGCCGTGCAAAAGGTACTCGCCCAAGGATTGCGCACCCCCGATATTTACAGTGCCGGTACGACCCGGGTCAGCACACGCGAGATGGGTGATGCTGTCGTCAAGGCGCTCGGGTAACCAATCCAAAGCACAATGCAGACGCGATTAAACCGCAACCTTCAGGAAAACCACTTCAGTCCGCGCGGGGCAAAATATTTTTCGTTTGGGCTACAATTGGCCCATGCTTGCTGCCCGCCTACTCCCTCAGGACATTGCTTTTGCCAACCCGGCTGGCAAGGCTGTGCACGCACACATTACCAAAACCACGACAATTAAAGGCTGACCCAGCCCGGTTCGTCGTGCGCCCTCCCGGCCAGACGAGCCGGGCAAACAGCCAACGTGGCACTGTTTGTTTTTTATAAAAGGCGTTGATATGAGCAAGTTGGTCGGTTTAGTCGGTTGGCGCGGAATGGTTGGCTCCGTTTTGATGGACCGCATGGTTACCGAGGGCGACTTCGCGTTGATTGAACCCCTGTTTTTTTCCACCTCCAACGCGGGCGGCAAGGCACCACAACAGGCCAAAAACGAAACCGTGCTGCAAGACGCATTCAACATTGATGCACTCAAGCGATGCGACATCATCATCAGCGCCCAAGGCGGGGACTACACCACCGAGGTGTTTCCCCAGTTGCGCGCTGCGGGCTGGAACGGCCACTGGATTGACGCGGCATCGACCCTGCGCATGGAGAAAGATGCCGTCATCATCCTAGACCCTGTCAACATGCCCGTCATTCAAGACGCGTTGGCTAAGGGTGGCAAGAACTGGGTCGGTGGCAACTGCACCGTCAGCTGCATGCTCATGGGCGTTGGCGCCCTGTACAAGGCGGGATTGGTGGAGTGGATGAGCACCCAGACCTACCAAGCAGCCAGAGGCCGCGGTCCGCAGCACAAGCGCGAGCTGCTCACCCAGTACGGAACCCTGAACGCCGAAGTCAAAGCGCTGCTGGACGACCCCAAGAGCGCTATTCTGGAAATCGACCGCAAGGTGATCGCCAAGCAGCGTGCGCTGACCGGCGCAGAAACCGCTAACTTTGGCGTCCCCTTGGGTGGAAGCCTGATTCCCTGGATCGACAAAGACTTGGGCAATGGAATGTCGAAGGAAGAATGGAAGGGGATGGCCGAGACCAACAAGATCATGGGCTTGGGTGAAGGCTTTAACTCCGCCCCGATTCCGGTGGACGGTTTCTGTGTGCGCGTGGGTGCTATGCGCTGCCACAGCCAGGCACTGACCTTCAAGCTCAAAAAGGACGTCCCTGTGGCCGATATTGAAGCCATGATTGCGGCCGACAACGCATGGGTCAAGGTGGTTCCCAACAACCGTGAAGCAACCGTTCGCGATCTGACACCTGTCGCAGTCACTGGCACCATGACCATTCCCGTTGGCCGTATTCGTAAACTCGCAATGGGGCCTGAATACGTAGGCGCATTCACCATCGGAGACCAACTCTTATGGGGTGCTGCCGAGCCCTTGCGCAGGATGCTGCGCATATTATTGGGTGCTTAAACCGTACACTCCGTGCGCGGCAGTCAAAGAAATGCGGTCTATGGTGACGTTGCCGTTTGGCAACAAACCAAACCATTTTTAGAGCAACGTTTGATGGGCTTAGAATCTTAAGCGCTGTCTTAGCTTGTCAGGCTAATACATTGATGTTATGGTACTTTTTAGGTTTTTGCGCGGGCCATTTCCGGCTGCCAAATAGATAAGTAATTGCTGCTCACACGAGCACCGGAGGCCTCTAAATTGATTGCAAAGTCACATCGTTGGCAACAGACCGCTATCGCGGCCGCAGCCATTGCATTACTCGGCCTTTCCACCACCGGGGCCATGGCGTTATCGCTAGGGCGAATCACGGTCATTTCCGCATTGGGGGAACCCTTGCGTGCAGAGATCGATGTACCGGACATCAATGCGGAAGAATCCGCATCGCTCAAAGCCGGCGTTGCGGCACCTGAGGCATTTGTCGCCGCAGGTCTGGAATTCAATCCGGCAATGTCCAGTGTGAAAGCGTCGCTACAGCGGCGCGCTGACGGTCGGGCATTCATCGCGTTAAGCAGCGACCGACCGATCAACGAACCGTTTGTCGACATGATCCTGGAGACAAGCTGGTCGTCCGGGCGCATCGTGCGCGACTACACCATGCTGTTTGATCCACCAGCCTTGCGCAAGGTTGCGCCCGCACCGGCTCCCACCTTAGCGCAGACCAACGCGGCACCCGCTGCTGCCAGCGCGGCCCCATCCAAACCCCCTGCGGCCGTCGCACAAACCGCACCGACACCAACGCCAGCAGCAACTGCCGCTGAACCCAAAGCGCCAACCAAGGCAGCCAAACCAGAAAAGCCTGCAAAAGCCGCCAAGCAAACACCTAGCGCGCCACCCGCACCGCGGGCGGCCGAAGTTCCATCTGCACCTGCGGATGGCGCAACCCAAGTCACCATCAAGAGCGGCGACACCGCCAGCAAAATTGCGAACCGCACCAAAGCGGATGGCGTATCGCTCGACCAGATGCTGGTTGCCCTGCTGCGCGCCAACCCGGATGCGTTCGTTCGCGAAAACGTGAACCGCATTCGCAGCGGTGCGGTGATGACCATTCCGACGGCCGAACAAGCGCAGTCTGTCTCGGCAACCGAAGCCACCCAAACGGTGGTGGCGCACAGCAAAGACTTTAATGAATACCGCCGTAGCCTCGCTAGCAATGCACCTGCGGCCGAAGTAGGTACGGCTGCCCGCAAAGCCAGCGGCGCCGTCGAAGCCAAGGTAGAAGATAAAAAACCTGCAGCGACCACACCCGACAAACTCACTCTGTCTAAAGGTGCCGTTCAGAGCAAGGCCGCTGAAGACAAGATTGCCAAAGAGCGGGCTCAAAAGGATGCGGCTGACCGGGCTGCAGAAATAGCCAAAAACACCGCTGAACTTGAAAAAATCCGCAAGGCGAGCGCTGCCACTGCTGCGGCTGAAGCTGCCAAAGCATCTGCCGCTGCAGCCGCCGCTGATGCTAAAAAGGCCGCAGCCGAGGCCAAAAAAGCAGCTGCTGCACCTGGTGTTACCGTAGCACCCGTCGCCACGCCTGCACCGTTGGCGGTGACGGCCCCTATTGAGGCGGTCGCGCCAACCATGCCTGCATCGGCTCCTGAAGTTGCCGCATCAGCACCCGGTGACGTGGCATCCGCAGCCGTGGTAACTGCAGCGCCCGCTGCACCCATGGTAGCCCCGATTAACAACCCCTACGAAGAGCCAAGCTTGGTCGACCAGTTGTTGGAGAATCCCTGGATTCCCGCCGCTGCCGGCGGTTTTCTCGCGCTATTGGGTGGCTTTGCGTTTTGGCGTATGCGCCAGCGCAAGAAGAACGCGTCGCAAATGGACAGCTCTTTCTTGGAAAGCCGTCTGCAACCCGACTCATTCTTTGGTGCTAGCGGCGGCCAGCGGGTCGATACCAACAGCGAGATGAGCGGCACTGGCTCATCCATGGTGTATTCGGCCAGCCAACTTGATGCGGCCGACGACGTCGATCCCGTGGCGGAAGCCGATGTTTATTTGGCGTATGGCCGAGACCTTCAGGCCGAGGAAATTCTCAAAGAAGCGGCCCGTATCAACCCCGGACGGTTGGCGATTCACACCAAGCTCTTAGAGATTTTTGCCAAACGCCGTGATACCAAAAACTTTGAAACCACGGCTGCGCAAGCGTTCAAGCTCACCGGCAACAACAATCCAGACTGGATTCGAATTTGCGGCATTGGTCAAGACCTAGACCCCACCAACCCGCTGTACCGTCCCGGTGGCGAGCCTATGGATGGTGAGGATGGCGGCCCCGAGTCACAAACTTCGTCATTTGGTGGCAGCACCATTCCCGTCTCCGTTCACGCCAATATGGACGACTCCCCAGCGGGCTCCGATCTCGACTTGGATTTGGACTTCTCTATTGACGACGAGCCGGCCAGCGCAATCAGCGACATTACGGGTGAGCAAATTCGGCCAGAACCCATGGAACAAACGGTCACCATGTCAGCGCCTGACGATAGCGGCAACGTGCTAGACATGGACTTTGACCTGTCTGAGGAGCCCCCTGCCCAAACACCGGAGCCACAATCAGCCGAGTTGCCAGAGATCTCTATGTCGATGGACGGCATGCACCTTTCTGCGGACGAGCCGTCCCCGGCTGCCAGCTATGCAGCGACCGACACGATGCCGATCGCAAACTACGCTGCGACCGACACCATGCCACTCAATGCCACCACGCCGGCCGCCGCACAAAGTGACATGGGCATGCTCGAATTTGACATGGCCTCACTGTCGCTTGACTTGGAACCCCCGGTTGCTGAGCACCTCACCGAAGTACCCGAACTCAATACTGCCGACCCGCTAGAAACCAAACTTGCGCTGGCCGATGAGTTTGTGTCGATTGGTGACGATGACGGCGCTCGGGCGCTTATCGAAGAGGTGATCTCTGAGGCCAGTGGCGACGTATTGGCCAAAGCGCGCAAGGCGCTGGCCAACCTGAACTAAGCTGGGTAGGCCACTCGACCGGTGATTGATGTGAATTTTTCTTGGTCGTGAGGATCGCGCTAGGCCTTAGCTACGACGGACAAGCCTACCAAGGCTGGCAAAGCCAGCTCTCGAGGCTGACGGTGCAAGACAAACTAGAAGCCGCGTTGGGCCAATTTACGGCCCAACGCGTTTCTACTTTGTGTGCCGGTCGCACCGATGCAGGCGTGCATGCGCTGATGCAAGTGGTGCACTTTGACACCGACCGTGAACGCCCCACGAACGCCTGGGTTCGGGGCATCAACGCGCTGCTCCCGCGCGACATCGCCGTTCAATGGGCCATGGCCATGCCCGACACCTTCCATTGCCGCGCCAGCGCCACATCGCGCAGATACGCCTACGTCGTGCTGGACTCGCCCATACGCCCCAGCTTAGAACGGGGCCGGGTTGGATGGACTTTCCGCCCACTCGACGGTGCAGCAATGCGCCTTGCCGCCGACACCCTGGTGGGCGAACACGATTTCAGCTCGTTTCGGGCCTCGCAGTGCCAGGCACTCAGCCCCGTCAAGAGCATGCAAGCCATCGACATCCACCGCAACCGCGCTTACTGGCGGTTTGAATTTGAGGCCAACGCGTTTTTGCACCACATGATTCGCAACATCATGGGCTGCCTGATCACGATCGGGCAAGGCAAGAAACCACCCACCTGGATGGCAGAGGTGCTGGCGGCGCGTAACCGCGGTGTCGCCGCGCCCACCTTTTCTCCGGACGGTTTGTATTTTCTGGGCCCCCGTTACAGCGCCGAGTGGGGCATTCCCGACCGCACGGCTGGGTATGATGCCTTGCCATGAACCCACCCTTTGACTCCTCCCAAACAAGCGCGACAAGCCAACTGCGCACCCGGATCAAAATTTGCGGCCTAACCCGCGGACAAGATGTGGATGCCGCCGTGGCAGCCGGGGCCGACGCCATCGGGTTCGTGCTGTTTGCCAAAAGCCCCCGCTTTGTATCCCCAGAGCGAGCCGCCGAACTGGCCCGCAGGCTACCGCCCTTTGTCACACCGGTGCTGCTGTTTGTGAATGCCAGCGCTACAGAAATAGGAGCTGCTTGCGCAATGGTGGCGGGGGCTACCGTGCAATTTCATGGTGATGAAAGCCCTGCAGACTGCACCCAGATCACCAACCACGGTGCCCGCCCCTACCTGCGCGCCGCCCGAATTCCCCTAGGCGACGGCGCGGCCGCGTTTGACCTCGTAAAATATGCCTACGATTATTCAAACGCCCAAGCCATCCTGCTCGACGCCCACGTCGACGGTTATGGCGGCGGCGGCAAGGTATTCAATTGGTCACTGCTTCCTCCAAACGTCAACGCTCACCTCGTCTTAAGTGGTGGACTCACACCTGCAAACGTGGGCGATGGGATCGCACAGGTTCGGCCGCGCTGTAAATCGCTGGCGGTTGATGTCAGTTCGGGCGTAGAAGCGACCGGCCCAGACGGTCAGCCCCTCAGAGGCATCAAAGATCCGCAGAAGATTGCGGCTTTCATCCAAGCGGTGCGCGCAGCGGACGAGCAACTCCGAACCCACTAGCTGGCATCGGACAGCGAGCAGAGCGGCAACTCGGGCCTAACACAAGCCTCCACACAGGCCCTTACAGCCCAATTGATTCACCGGCGGCACCCCTGCAACAGCAGGTGCCCTACCCTTTAAGGAATTTATCGTGACCTCTTATGACCAACCCGACGCATCGGGCCACTTTGGTAAATACGGCGGCAGCTTTGTCTCCGAGACCTTGACGCATGCCATCAACGAGCTCAAAGACGCTTACGCCAAATACCAGCACGACCCCGCGTTCCTCGCTGAATTCCAGTCAGAACTAGCCCATTTTGTCGGCCGCCCCTCCCCCATCTACCACGCAGCCCGCATGAGCCGTGAGATGGGTGGCGCGCAAATTTTTCTCAAGCGCGAAGACTTAAACCACACCGGCGCCCACAAAATCAACAACACCATTGGCCAGGCCATGCTCGCCAAACGCATGGGCAAACCGCGTGTCATTGCCGAAACCGGTGCCGGCCAGCACGGCGTAGCCACCGCCACCATCTGCGCCCGCTACGGGCTGGAATGCGTGGTCTATATGGGCAGTGAAGACGTCAAGCGTCAAAGCCCCAATGTGTACCGCATGAAGCTGTTGGGCGCCACCGTGGTGCCGGTTACCAGCGGCAGCAAAACACTGAAAGATGCGCTGAACGAAGCCATGCGCGACTGGGTTGCCAATGTGGACAACACCTTCTACATCATCGGCACCGTGGCCGGGCCCCACCCCTACCCGATGATGGTGCGGGATTTCCAGAGCGTCATCGGAAACGAATGCTTGGTGCAAATGCCCGAGATGCTCAAGGCTGCAGGATGTCACTCCGAGCAGCCAGACGTCGTCATGGCCTGCGTCGGCGGTGGCTCCAACGCCATGGGCATATTCCACCCCTACATTGCGCATGACGCCACCCGCCTGATTGGCGTGGAAGCCGCAGGCGAAGGGCTGGAGAGTGGCAAACATTCCGCTAGCATCCAAAAAGGCAGCCCCGGCGTGCTGCACGGAAACCGCACCTATGTGCTGCAAGACGACAACGGCCAGGTCACCGAGACACACAGCATCAGCGCCGGGCTGGACTACCCCGGCGTCGGCCCTGAGCATGCGTTCTTAAGTGACATCGGCCGCGCCGAATACGTGGGCATTACCGACAAAGAGGCGTTGGCCGCCTTCCACTACCTGTGCCGCACCGAGGGCATCATCCCGGCGCTGGAATCCAGCCACGCGGTGGCCTATGCCATGAAGCTGGCCAAGACCATGCGGCCCGACCAAAGCATTCTGGTCAACCTGTCTGGCCGTGGCGACAAAGACATTGGCACCGTGGCCGACCTGAGCAATGGCGAGTTCTTCTGCCGCCCCAGCTGCACCGGCCGCGGCACGATCTGCTCGGCCCAGGTCAGCTGGGTGCGGGTGCCCCCGTCGCGCGGCTCGAGGGTGACCTCGGCCCAGCCGGTCAGGAG
>JBBRNS010000123.1:0-11293 GCA_038230175.1 Burkholderiales bacterium | reverse complement strand
TCGCGGTCGTAGGCTTTGCCGTCAGCAGGCTCCACCACATCGCAATTCATGATGAGGGTGGTTTCTTCAAAAAACGGGTCGATGTTGGCGGTATTGGGATCGGGCATGAGCAACATGTCCGAGGCTTCAATACCCTTCCAGCCAGCGATGGAGGAGCCGTCAAACGCGTGGCCCGACGTGAATTTGTCTTCATCGAAATGGGAAACAGGCACCGTGGTGTGCTGCTGCTTGCCGCGGGTATCGGTGAAACGGAAGTCAACAAACTTGACTTCGTTCTCTTTCACCATCTTCATCACGTCTGCGACGGTCTTGGCCATCAAATACTCCTGTGTACGGTTGGAAAAAAGTGTTGCTTTGAATACATTGCAGTTTTTGTGCCAAAAACTACTTTGCCGGGCAATTTCAATAAAGCGCGCTATTTTGCCTTGAGATTGGGGGATATCGGGTGATATGCGGCAAAGTCAGGCAGCAAACGCCCTGCTCCATGGTACCGCACGCAACTTGTGCACCAAAATGGTGTGTCTTGCACCATCATTGCACCACAATAGTGCATATCACTATCGCACCAACTCTGGGCCCAATTGCAGCGTAAACGCCAGCAACCCAATGCGCAGCGCCGCAAAGGCCACCTCCACCACCGCGGGGGCGCCTTTGACTCCCAACTCAATGTGGCGACCGTAGTCGGGGTGGTCCACACTGGGTAGGCTAAAGACCTTGACCGCATGTTCGCGCTCAATCGCCTCCATCAAAGGCGTCAGGGTAGCCTCCATGGCACCCATCACAATGACCGAGTGCTCGGCCCATGCACCTTGCATGAACCAAGCCGCGTAGTAGCTATCGAGCACCCACGCCACCATGGGCCACGCCATCACCGGAAAACCCGGCACAAAATGGATGTGCCCTGCCCCGCTGCCTGCGCAGCTAAAGCCCGGTATTTTGTTGTACGGGTTGGGAATAATCTGCGCCCCCACCGGGAACATGCCCATTTGCAGGCGGTGCACATTGTCATCACGCTCGGGCAAGTAGGGCTCGCCCTTCTCAAGCGCGACCTCCTGCATTCGCTCTTGGATCAAAGTCTTGGCAACCGGGTGCAACGCCAACTCCACCCCGAGCGCCCGTGCCGCGCACTGGCGGGTGTGGTCGTCGGGCGTCGCACCGATGCCACCGGTGGAGAAGATCACGTCCCCGGAGGCAAAGCCATCTTTAAGGGTTTGGGTGATGCGCGCCGGGTCGTCGCCCACAAAGTGCGCGTAGTCCAGTTGCAGGCCCCGCGCGCTCAAAAGCCCAATGGTATGGGCCAGGTGTTTGTCGGCCCGCTTGCCAGACAAAATTTCATCGCCAACAACGATGAGCCCAAAACGCGGACGCGCTTCAGGGTGCGGGGGTATGGTGGTCGCCAGTGTCATGCACCAATGCTACCGCCTCGGGCGCTGGCTGGGCAATGGGCACCAGGGTCAGCTCTTCCACCTGTTGGTTCCGCAAGGCCTGCAGGGCCGCCAAGCAGAAGTGCGCAAACCACAGCGAGGCAAACGCAAACACCAGTGTGTAGATCCATATAGCCACAGGCACCAATATCGCAAACATCGTGGCAAACACCATGCCCGAGGCCCACACAATGCTGGGCGCCGCGCCCATAAACCCGGTCACGATGCCGATGGCCAGCAACCATCCGCGGTGGCGGAGAAACAGCGTGCGGCGCTCAGCCTTGCTGGCGTGCTCAGACAGGGCGTCAAATGCCATCACCCGGTAGGTCAACCAGCCCCAAATCAGTGGTGGCAAAACCAATATCAGTGGTGGTACCAGCCATAAGGGGCTGGACACCAACAGCGCGATCAAGGCCAGTGCGGTCGAACCCAGCGACCATAAAAGGCTCAGCAGCAGCGAGGCTTCCCGCTTGCGCACCAGCAGCGGAAAGCGGTTGCGCGCCACCAGCGCCACCAAGGCCGGGCTCATCATCACCGCGACCAGCAAGAGTGCGGTCACGATGATGATCGGCGTGACCGCAAAAATCACAATCAGCGGGCCGGCCACCACTTTGACCTTGCCCGCGCCAATACCCTCTAGCCAGACCCAAACCTGGTTAAAAATCTCGGAGGACTCCAGCAGGGTTCGCACCCATTCCAACGCGGGGTACCAGTAGAAATACCCCAGCCCCAGAGCCAGCACAGCCATGATGACCAAGGGCAACAGGGACAGCAGAATCACACGCGGGTGCAGACAATAGGCCGCTGCACGCCAAAAGGAATCTAAAAACAGGTTCATGGTCGAAGCATAGCGCCCAAGGTCGCCGCCAATCAAAAACCGTGGCTCGCAATCCAGCCTTGGTAGGCCGGGTGCTCACGCAGGGTCTTGAAGCAAAAACCTTTGGCTTTGAGCCCCACGATCAGGGGCTCCAGGGCCTCTGGCGCCCAGGCGTCTTTGGGGCTTGCGCTGCCCAGATAGCCCAGCAAGATGTCGCCAGCGCGGATGCCGCTCAGTGATTTTTTGAGCAAAGCATCACTCACCACGCCCGTTGGTGCCCAGCCCACATGGGCGTAGCCACAGGCTTTGGCACTGGCCAACAAACGCGGCGACACCTTGCCGCCGGGTGCGCGAAACAGCGGCAGTGTTTTTTTGCCGGTGAAATCTTGCACCCGCTCAGCGGCATGGGTGATCTGCGCACAGTATTTGGCGGCATCCCAGGTGAACTGGCGCCCGGCTAAGGCCCCTTCTGTGGGCTTTATTCGAAAACGGGGGGCAACACCGGGCAAATCCCCCTGCCACAGGACGCGGTCGTAGGTGTTGGACGCAAACTCGTGCCCGTCCGCGGCCCGGGCTTTCCACCACGGGCCCCAGTAGTTGCCCAAGCTGCCATCACCCTGAACCGTGTCTGTGTTGGCGGCAAAAAAGGTGGCCTTCACATCTTGGCGCTTGAGTATGGCGCCCACTTGCGGAGCCACCACCATATTGCCCGAATCAAAGGTCAGGTACACCGGGTTTTCACACTGTTTTTGGTCGCTAGCCCTCGCCGATATTGCGCAAGCAGCTACCAAAACAATAGCGATGTGTGCCAGAACCACAGGCTGCTTGCCTACACTTTTTGCCATACGCCCACCCTTTAAGTCGGTTTGTTTTGCAGCTTTTCCAAGTCAGCGGCGCGCAACCATCGCCATTGGCCTGGGGCCAAGTCGTCCGTCAGCTCCAGCGCACCGATGCGCGAGCGGTGCAGCCCTTCAACCCGGTTGCCTACAGCCGCCACCATACGCTTGACCTGATGGTATTTTCCCTCGGTCAGCGTCAGGCGTAAATGCAATGACTCACCTGGTGTGTCCACTATTGCGCAATCGGCCGCGCGCACCGGCTTGGGGTCGTCATCCAGCACGACACCGTCCAGTAGCCGCTGCACCTGGGTGGCAGTGAGGGGGTGCTTGGCCTGCACCTCGTACACCTTGGGCAGGTGTTTTTTCGGCGAACTCATGCGGTGGATAAACTGGCCATCGTCGCTTAAGAGCAACAAACCGGTGGTGTCTTGGTCCAGCCGCCCCACCGCTTGCACACCCTGCACCGCGCTTTTTTGGGGCCGCAGCCGAAGCGGTGATGGCAAGAGTGTGTAGATGCTGGGATAGGTCGAAGGTTTTTGCGAACATTCGGTACCGGCTGGCTTGTGCAGCATGAGGTACGCCTTCTCAAAATACTCCCAATCCACGCCCTGCACCCGAAAGCGCAAGCCCAGCTCCGGCACGTCTTGCGCGGCTTGGGTGAGTACCGTGGGGCTCGTCGCCTCGGGGGCGTCGTACACCGCCACCAGACCTTGTTGAATCAGGCCGGCGCACACACGGCGTGTGCCAAAACCCTGCGAATAAAGAATGTCCTGAAGTTGCATAGCCGTAGTATCGCAGCCACAATCCGATAGACTTGCTCCTCCGCAGTTATTCCATCCCATAAGAAACGGTGCCATGTCGGACGATCTGGTTTTTAGTGACGAACAATCCGGCGTAGACCCAGCCAAACGCCTAACGCCCTGGCAGGTTCTGGTCGTTGACGACGATCCTGCGGTCCATGAAGTCACCAAACTGGTGATGGCCGGCTTTGAGATGGACGGGCGCACCTTGGAGTTTTCACACTGCTACAGCTCTGCCGAAGCACGCACCATGCTGGCCGCGCGCAACGACATTGCCCTGATATTGCTCGACGTGGTCATGGAAACCGACCACGCCGGCCTGGCATTGGCCCGCTACATCCGCGAAGAATTGCGCAACCTCAATGTACGCATCGTCCTGCGCACCGGGCAGCCCGGCCAAGCCCCTGAAGAGCAGGTCATTCGCGATTACGACATCAACGATTACAAAGAGAAGACGGATCTGACCCGGCGCAAGCTGATCACCGTCTTTTACGCCAGTCTGCGTGGCTACCGCGACCTGATGCGCATTGAGAACGCCCGCCAAGGGCTGCGCCGCTCCATCGAAGCCATTGGCCAAATTTACAGTGCGCACACCCTGCGGGGATTCTCGTCCGCAGTGCTCGAACAGGTTAATTTCCTCTTGGGCCTGCATGGCGACGGCCTCTGTGCCAGCCGCATGTCGGCTTACACCGCCTGCACTGACAAGGGCGTGCTCAAGGTATTGGCCGCCACCCAGGCGTATTCACAGCTCCTGGTCGGCGCAGAGGTCAGCCACTTACCCAATGAGGTCCAATCCGCCTTAAAACGCGCCTTGGACGAAAAATCCGGCCACCACGGGCCGCGCCACTATGCGGGCTATTTCCGCACGGTGGGTGGGCGTGAAAGCGTTATTTACATGACCTTTGTGGAGCCCATTTCAGAGGATGCACAGGACCTGTTAGAGATTTTCTCCAGCAATGTGGCGATCGCCTACGAAGGCCTGCTGATGCACGAAGACACCAAAGCCGCCCAACAATCGACCATTTCGGTATTGGGCGGTGCTATTGAACGCCGGGGTAACAACGGCGCCCAATCGCCCCACCTGCGCCGCATGGGTGATGTGTCGGCACTCTTGGCTGCTGAGCTGGGCGTGAGCGACCAGGATGTGGAGTTGCTGCGGGTTGCCGCCACCCTGCACGACATTGGCAAAACCTGCATCCCCGACAACATCCTGACCAAAGAGGCGTCTCTCACCCCCGAGGAATGGGAAATCATGAAGTCGCATGCCCGCAAGGGTTATGAGCTGCTGGTGGACTCCACCTCCCCAACCCACCAGTTGGGCGCCGTCATTGCCCACGAGCACCACGAACATTGGGACGGCAGCGGTTACCCCCGGGGCCTGAAGGGTGAAGAAATCAGCCTGTATGGGCGCATCGTGGCCGTAGCCGACGTTCTGGACTCCCTGTCCAGTGAAAGCGCCTACAAAAAAGCGTGGTCTTTGGATGACGCGGTTGCGTACCTGCTGTCCCATTCAGGAACCCGTTTTGACCCCCGGCTGGTTGCGCTGATTCAGAGTAACCGGGCCGAGATCGAGACCATCTATACCCACTGATTGGCCCCCCAGTCAAGGCGGCCTGTGCGCCGTCAGGCGGAATTAGGCCGATTTATGCCGCTTTAGGCATGGCCTCATAGCCTGCAATCAGGTCAAACAGCTCCTCGTCAATACCGCTTTGGCGCATGCGGTGAAAGGTCTGGTTCAAATGTTCCAGCATCTCATCAATGTTTTTCTCCGCCCGCTGCATGGCGGCCAGGCGGCTGGCGTTTTCACTGGCCAAAGATTCGGCGCAGCTTTGGTACAGCGAAACAAACAGGTACTCCGCCACAAAAGCCCGTAGCGTGGATTCCCCAGCGTGCATCACCTCGGGCAGATTGCCTGTCGGCCAGGGCGTAGCGGCCAATGAACGCTGCCAAGCTGCGTCCAGCGGCAGCAGGCGTTGGCGACTGGGGGCGTAGCCCGCGCCCGCATGCGGCCGGTGGTGGAACAAAAACACCTGTGCCAGTTCATCCTTCTCTCGCACCGCCTCCAAAGCCACCACGATGTGCTCTACCAGCGGCGTAATGGCATCAATAGAGCTGGGTAGCGCAAAACGCTGGTCAAGCTGCAACGGGCTTTCTTCCAAACGGGCCGCCATGCGCTCACCCACCGCCCACACGGTGTGCGGGCCTTGCAGCCCATCCAGCGCCCCCACCACATACTGTGCCATCGCGTCGTTAAAGGGGCCGACCAATCCCTGGTCTGAACCAAACACCACCGACACACTAACCCCCTGTCGCCTGCCGGAGCGCGGCGCGGCACCAAGGCGCAAGCCCGGCTGGCGAAAACTCGCCGCCAAGGCCAACTGCACCGCGCCATAGTAGGCGTCCAAGGCACGTACCGCGCTCTCATACTGCCCGATGCTGGAAGCCGCCATGGCCTTCATGGTGCGCACCACCGCCTGCAGGTCGGTCGCGCTGTCAATTTGGCGGCGCAATTCGACGGCGGTGTCGCTCATGCCGCCGTGGCCTTCGCCAAGGGCTTTTTGTCCGCAAGCGCGCCGCCCACTGGCACGGCATTGAACGGCTGCAACGCCGTGCGCGCAATCTCGGTCACCGCCGCTTTGTCTGCGTCACTGAGTTTTTTCGCACTGTCAAAACGCGCCAGCACCTCCGCCGGAATCTGGCGTGCCGCCTCGCGCACTGCACGCTCAGCATCCGGCATATGTTCCAGCGCCACCTTGTCAAAGAGTGCTTGTGTCAAGGCCAGCAGCACGGTGATCTGGGCGGCCACCGGCACGGGCGCCGATTCGGGCTGCATCAGGCAGGCACGAATGCGGCGGCCGTGTTCGATCAACGCCGTGGTGCGGGCATCGAGCCGTGCGCCAAACCGGGCGAAGGTTTCCATCTCTTCAAACTGGGCGTAGGCCAACTTGAGGTCGCCCGACACCGCGCGGTAGGCGGCGCGCTGCGCCTTATCCCCTACGCGCGACACCGACTTGCCGACATCCACCGCGGGCAGTGCCCCCAACTCGAACAGCACAGGCGAGAGGTAAATCTGCCCGTCGGTGATCGAAATCAGGTTGGTCGGTATGTAGGCTGAGATGTTCTGTGCCTGGGTCTCGATGATGGGCAGCGCGGTGAGCGAGCCGCCCCCGCGCGCTTCGCTCAAATGGGTGGCCCGCTCCAACAGACGGGAATGGATATAAAAAATATCGCCCGGAAAGGCCTCGCGCCCCGGCGGGCGGCGCAGCAAAAGCGACAACTCGCGGTAGGCGCGTGCGTGTTGGGTCAGGTCGTCGTAGACGATCAGCACATCGCGCCCAGCTTCCATAAAGAACTCGGCCATGCTGGTGGCGGCATACGGGGCAATGTAGGCCAAACCTGGCGGGTCGTTGCCCTCGGTCACCATGACCACCGTGTATTCCATGGCGCCTTGTGCCTGCAAAATCGCCACCGTCTTGGCCACCGCTGACGCGCGCTGACCGATGGCGCAGTACACACACAACACGTTTTGGCCGCGCTGGTTGAGGATGGTGTCCACCGCAATCGTCGTTTTGCCGGTCTGGCGATCACCCAAAATCAGCTCGCGCTGGCCACGGCCGACTGGGATCAGGGCATCAATGACTTTCAGCCCCGTCTGCAGTGGCACGCTCACCGGCGCACGGTCCATGATGGCCGCCGCTTCACGCTCAATCGGCAAGCGCGCTTTTACCGCCACCGCACCCTTGCCGTCTAGCGGTCGACCCAAGGGGTCTATGACCCGGCCCAAAACGCCCTCGCCCACGCCCACATCCATCACCCGCCCGGTGCGGTGCACCTCATCGCCCGCGCGCAGACCGGCGTAGTCCCCCAGCAGCACAACGCCAATCTCGGTCTCGTCCACATTGAAGGCAATGCCGTGGATGCCCCCAGCGAACTCCAACAGCTCGTCGTAACCCACACCGGGCAAGCCGTAGACCATGGCAATGCCGGTGGAGACACTGGCAATGGTACCCACTTCGCCCAGGGTCAACTTGGCCGAATGCTTCGCACGCGCTGCCGCCAACTGCCCGAAGGCGCGGTCCATAACACCCTGCAAGGGCTCGAACGGCTGCGCTGCTGTGTCGGACGTCATGGTTTGTCGTCTGGCGCGGCCGCCAAGCTCTGGCCCAGTGATTCCAGGTAGTCAGCAATGTTCCAGGCCAACTTCCAGCCGTTGGCAGTGAGCGCAATACCACCCAGCAAATCGGGCGCTACATCGAAGGTGATGGATACCGGGCCCGAGAAAACTGCGCCCAGGGCCTGCGTGATCGCATCGCGCTGGGTGGGCGACAAGGCAAACGCACTGCGCATCTGCACCACACACGGGTCCGATTTCAAGGCGGCGGCCAAGGCAGTCTGGGTGGCGGCGTCGATTGTGCGTAGCCGTTCGGTAAAAACCTGCACCAAGCGTTCTTCCAGCGAGGCATCGGCCAAATCGGCCAAGACCTTTTGCGCAATGGCCATCACCTCTTGGCGGCTGCGCTGGGCAATATCGTGCTGCATCTGACTCAGCTCGTTGGCCATTGCGTCCAGGCGCTTGGTACGCAAAGTCTGTGCCTCTTGGCGGGCATCGTCGAGCAATTGCTGGCGCCGTGCGGCAGCCTCTTCTTTGGCCGTGCGCACCATTGCAGCGCGTTGCTGGTCAAAGGTGGCGTTTTTCTCGTGGAACGTGTCCCGCTCTTGCTGCGCTGTGACTTGCTTATTAGCCGCATCGGCCAGTTCAGCGGCAACACGTTGCTCGCGGGCGTCGATGGCATCGGTGATGGGTTTGTAGAGAAACCGTTTGAGCAACCACACCAGCAACAGAAAGTTCAGCGTTTGCGCGCCAACCGTAAACCAGTCAATCAGCATGGCCTATTTTCCCGCCACCGCCGCGATGGCTTGGTTCCAAAACGGGTTGGCAAATATCAAGATCATGGACACCACGAAGCAGTAAATCGCGGTGGACTCAATCATCGCCAGGCCCACAAACAGTGTGCGGGTAATGGTGGCCGAGGCGTCGGGCTGCTGCGCCAGGGCGGTGAGTGCGGTCGCCACGGCGCGGCCCTCTGCAAAGGCTGGACCCATGCACCCAAACCCGGTGGTAATGCCGGCCATGATGATGGAGGCTACGGCGATGATGGTCAGACTGTCCATGGTGTTGTTTCTTTCTAAAACGGGGTAAAAATTTAGGGTTCGGATTTGCGCACTTGCATGGCGGCGGCGATGTAAACCGTGGCCAAAATCCCAAAGATATAGGCCTGAACCATACCGGTGAGCAAACCCAGCACGGTCATCACGATGGGGAAAATAAACGGGGTAATCGTCAGCAAAATGGCGATGATCATCGCGCCACTCATCATGTTGCCAAACAGACGCACCGCCAGGGCCAAGGTGCGCGAGACTTCGCTGATGATATTGAACGGCAGCATCATGACCGTGGGCTCTAGGTATGAGCGCAGGTAGCCTCTCACACCTTGGTCCTGAATACCAAACAACGGCACGGCCACCCACACACACACAGTGCCAATGCGACGGTGGTCGACAAAGAGCCTGTAGGGGGCTCGTAGCCGGGCAGAACCGTACCCAGACTGGACGCCGCCACAAACAAAAAAAGCGTACCCAAAAAACCCAGGTACTTGCGCGGCTGGCGCAAGCCCACATCCTCGATTTGCTTCTCCATACCGGTGACCACAATCTCCAGCAGGTTTTGCCAACGCGAACGCGCAAGGCCCGTCGACAGGCGCCGGGTGATAAGCCATGAGCCAAGCGCCAGTACCAGCATCAAACCCCATGTGTAGACGATGGTGGCGTTGAGTTTGACAACGCCCTGCTGCCAAAAAACCATCTCATCGGGACTAAGACGCATGCGCTGCCCCTTGGGTGAACCGCATCACCACTTGGCGCGCCACGACAAAGCCGATCAAGCAGGCCAGCATGCTTTGCCACTGTGCACCACCCACCCAATAAAACCCCGCCACGGTTACCGCCACCCGCACGACAAAGCTGCCCATCACCCACAGCGCGGCTTTGTCGGAATCGAGACCCTTGCGTACCGTCCACCACAGGCCACCAAAAAAGAAGGCACCCAGCGCGCCACCGGCAAGCCCGGCCAGCACCAAACTTAGTGTTTCATGTGTCATCGGTCTGCTCCTCTTTCTCGCGCATGGCGTCGTCCTCCTTGCTAACCCAGTGCCAGGCATTCATACACCCCAGCGTCAGGCCCGCGGCCATGAGCGCCAGCGTCCAAGAGCGTCCGCCGGGGTATTTACCGTCCAACCACTGACCCAGGGCCGCCCCCAGCAAAGTGGGCACCACCACCGACCAACCGACCATGCCCATCAGCCCTAGGCCCAGCCACACACCTTGGGTTGGGTTGCGCTGTGCCCGGCGTTTGCGCAGTGCCTTTGCTGCCACCTGCTCGGCCATATCCAGCGCGGCCTTTTTGGCTGAACGCGACTCGGGTGAAGGGTCGGGTGAGGGATCAGACTCTGTGGCCATGCTCAAGGCTTGCAAACCGGTGTAAAAAGCCGCTCTCCAATTTGGCCATCACCGAGCGCACGTTTTGCTCGTGGGCGTCATGGGTCCTGAATTCTTGCTCCACCGCTTGGCGCAATTGGTCTAGGTCGTTGCCCGCAATGGCGCGGCGCACCGACACCCGCACCTGGGGGCCGGTTTTGACCAACACTCCCTCGTCCATAGCAACATACACCTCGCCGTCTTGCTCGGTCTCGTAGGTCAGGATGCCGCAGGTAATAGCCGCCACACAATCGAGGCGGCGCGGCAGTAGGCCAAAGGAGCCTTCGCGGGTTTCCGCCACCACACGCGACACGCCGCTGATGTCCGCAAACACCCGCGAGGGCAGCAAAATCTTAAGCTGCATGCTAGGCGCTGGCATGGTCGGCCTGCTTGGTGTCGGTTACGGGGTTTTCGGCGTCGCGCTTGGCCGTCGCTTCGTCCACCGCGCCAATCATGTACAGCGCACTCTCGGGGTAATCTTTGAACTCGTCGCGCAAAATCCGCTCGCAGCCATCGAGCGCGTCTTCCAGGCTGACCAGCTTGCCCTGCAGCCCAGAGAACTGCTCGGTCGTGAAAAACGGTTGGGTCAAAAACCGCTCTAGGCGGCGCGCGCGCGCCACCACCGCGCGGTCATCGGGCGACAGTTGCTCTAGCCCCAACATGGCGATGATGTCTTTAAGCTGCGCGTACTGCGCCAAGGTGCGCCGTATTTCTTGCGCAAGCTGGTAGTGCCGCTCACCCACAATGCCGGGCGTGGCCATTTTGGAATTGGACTGCAGCGGGTCAATCGCCGGATACAAGCCTTCACTGGCGCGTTTGCGCGACAACACGATAGATGCTGACAGGTGCGAAAACGTGTGCACCGCAGCCGGGTCGGTA
>JBBRNS010000122.1:0-11328 GCA_038230175.1 Burkholderiales bacterium | reverse complement strand
TGTTCTGCTTGCACAGGCGCTTGATCGCGCTGAGCTGGTCTTGCGTGTCCAGAATCTGAAAAGCCTGTGGCAACCCCGCCAGCTTGAAGTGGGCGCGCAAAAAACGGTTGCACAAGCCGTGGAAGGTGCCAATCCACATGCCGCGCACGTTGACTGGCAGCATGGCCTGCAGGCGCGTCATCATCTCCTTGGCGGCCTTGTTGGTAAACGTCACCGCTAGGATGCCGCCGGGGGATACATAGCCGTTTTGCAGCAGCCAGGCAATCCGGGTGGTCAGCACCCGCGTCTTGCCTGAGCCTGCCCCTGCCAATATCAGGGCATGTTCGGCGGGCAGCGTGACGGCGGCGCGCTGTTCGGGATTGAGTGAGTCAAGCAGGGGCGAGACGGACGTGTCAAAGGCGGCAAAAGTGGGGTGCATAGCTCGATTGTAGAAAGCCACGGGTGAATCAGGGTGGCGGTGCGTTTAGCGCAGGTAAAGGAGGAGCCCGCAACGCAGGCGGGGGACACGGAGCAAACGCACGGCCACCCTGATTCGCAACTTTGTATACACTCGGTCACCGGGCCCAAGCAATTGGGACCCGGTTTTTTTATGGCCGGGGCCGATCCAAGCGCCCAATGTGTGACACATTGACTTGAACCAGGAGCTTGGACCATGGAAATTTTTGACTACGACAACATCCTCTTGTTACCCCGCAAATGCCGGGTGCAAAGCCGCTCGGAGTGCGACGCGGGTGTAGAACTAGGTGGGCGCAAATTCCGCATCCCCGTAGTGCCGGCCAATATGAAAACCGTGGTCGGTGAAGACATCTGCGTCTGGCTGGCACAAAACGGCTACTTCTACGTGATGCACCGTTTTGACTTCGACAACGTACAGTTTGTCAAAGACATGAAAGCCCAGGGCCTGTACGCGTCCATCTCACTGGGAGTCAAAGCACCGGACTACGCGGTGGTAGACCAGTTGGTGGCATTGGGCTTAGCGCCCGACTACATCACCATCGACATTGCGCATGGCCACGCCGACAGCGTGCGCGACATGATCATCTACCTGAAAGAAAAGCTGCCCAGCAGCTTCATCATTGCTGGCAACGTGGCCACGCCTGAGGCGGTGATTGACTTAGAAAACTGGGGCGCCGACGCCACCAAGGTGGGCATCGGCCCCGGCAAGGTCTGCATCACCAAACTCAAAACCGGGTTTGGCACCGGCGGTTGGCAATTGAGCGCGCTCAAGTGGTGTGCCCGGGTAGCGACCAAGCCCATCATTGCCGACGGTGGCATCCGCGAACATGGCGACATTGCCAAAAGCATTCGCTTTGGTGCCACCATGGTGATGATTGGCGCCATGTTGGCGGGCCACGAAGAGAGCCCCGGACAAACGGTGGAAGTGGACGGCAAGCTCTACAAGGAATATTACGGCTCCGCCAGCGACTTCAACAAAGGCGAATACAAACACGTGGAAGGCAAGCGCATTTTGGAGCCCGTCAAGGGCAAACTCGCTGACACGATGGTCGAGATGGAGCAAGACATTCAAAGCTCCATCAGCTACTCCGGCGGCAAGAAATTGATGGACATCCGCAAGGTGAACTATGTCACTCTCGGCGGTGATAACGCCGGAGAGCACCTGCTCATGTAGGGCTGCGCTAGTTCGCGGTCAGCTTCTCCACCGCCGCAGCGCGATCGCCAGGGTCGGGGTGTGAGGACATCAAGGCTGCACTGCCAGCGCCGGACTGCTGGGCCAGTTTTAGCAGCGCGCTGGAAGCAGCCTTGGTTGGTGACTTGGCCGCTTTTAGAAAGCCCACAGCGTAGGCATCCGCCTCGGACTCTTGGCTGCGCGAGTGGGCGGCGTTGATGGCCTTCTCCAATATGGATTTCAGCTGCTCACCAGCCATGTCCATCACGGCCACACCTTGGGCATTGCTCTCTGCCAGTGCGGCCGCGCCCTTGACAAAAGCAGACGATCGGTACGCGGTTTTAATGGCGGCAGCGCTGTGCCCTAGTTTGACGTGGGCTATTTCATGGCCCAACACAAAGCGCAGTTCGTCGTCAGTCATCAGGTCCATCAAACCGGAATACACCCGTACCGTGCCGTTGGATAACGCAAACGCGTTGACGGCATCCGACTGGTAGACCTTGTAGTTGAGCTGCATGCCGTCGTAACTCTCCCACCTGCGGGTGAGCTTTGCCAGGCGCTTGGCGTAGACGCTGGCGTCAGGCGCCACCTGGTTCTCAGCATCCGACTGCTTGGTGAAGTTGCTGGCCATCAGGTTCACTTCATCGTCGGTGATGCTGGCCGACTTGGTCAGGTCTTTGATGGCGTCCGTGAATCCACTTGCCGTCTGGCTGCCCCCGCCTATGAGGTTGCTCAGCGCACCGCCGATTGAAAATTCGGCCATGGCGCTGCTGCAGCCTAGAAATACCAGCAGGGTCGCTGCGGCTCGTATGGTGGTTTGCATGGAATCCCCTCAAAAATCATGCACTAAAAAGTGAATAAAGTAGTATTGACCCGCTCTCGCTCCGACAGGCGATAAATGGACGTATTGGAGCGAAGATTTGCACGCAGGCAACAGCCGACCTTGGCTCTCGCAACCCAAAAGAGCCGCTTTTATCGCTTGCCGATTGGGGTGGCACTTGCCAAAATAGGGAGGCATCTCTGGCACCAATAATTCTCTGCAGCAACTCCCAAAGGACACCCGCGTGAAAAAACGATGGCTCTCACTCTGTGTATCGGCGGCGCTCGTAGGGGCTGCTTGCCTACTACCGGCAATCAGCCATGCCGCTGAGCCGGCCCGCACCAACCAGCCAACGACGCTGCCCGATGCGCACACCAAGCCACAGTTTGCGATGAAGGAGGCGTCCACCCTACCGCGCAGCGGTTTTCTAAGTTGGTTTACCGCAGTGCTCAAGCCCGACGCCCCCCGAGTGGGTGGCGGTATCAGCGCAGGCAACCGGGTCAGCACGGCCACCATTGGTATTCGCGGTTTGGCCAACGATGGCGCGCTGGCAGCCAAGTCCAACTCCGAAGAACTGCAAAAGCTCAAGCTGTACTCGGTCTCGCGACTGGATGCCGAAGACTTTGGGCGCAGCGCCCAGTTGGCCCCCAGCGATGTAGCACTGACAACCGCACTCCCAGCCCTTGCAGGCGGCGCCGATATCGGTGAACAGCGCGAGATTGAAATGGGCGACGAGCTGGCGGTATCGCTTCTGGGGGGCGCCAAACTGCTGAACAACGATGCCGCGCAAGAGTATGTGAACCAGGTGGGCCGCTGGCTGACGTTGGGTACCGAACGGGTTGATTTGCCGTGGCAGTTTGGCATCATGAACCGCAGCGAGATTGGCGCGTACCCCCTGCCGGGCGGCAAGGTGTTGGTGACGCTGGGCATGCTCAAACAGTTAAAAACCGAATCCGAGTTGGCCGCCGTACTGGCCCACGAGATCGCCCATGTTTTGAAGCGCCACCAACTTCAGAGCTTGGCTGGAGACACCGCGCAGACCAACCTGGGCGCCATTACCGTCGCCCTGCCCCCAGCGCTGGAATTCGAAGCCGATCGCATGGCGGTGGTAGTCCTGGCGCGTGCGGGGTACGACCCTTCAGCCTACCTTAGCGTGCTGCGCCGGCTGCAAAGCGACCGCTCCAAGGACGCTGGCTTGGCCATGCTCAGTGCCGTGCACCCTCCGTTTGGCGAACGTATTGCCCAGTTGCAGCCCATCGTGCAGCGCATTGGTGCGTCGATCACACCCGGCCCCACTGAGCCCCAACGGGCGCGTTTTTCAGCAGGCATGTCCACCGTTGGGACACCGGCTCGCTAATAGAGCCGCAGCTGAGTCTTCTACATCTTGGTATCGTGCTTGGCACCGCCGCTCAGGTCAACCATGTCACGGGTGACCTCCGCGAAGCGCAGGACTTTTCCACCATTTTTGGTGGCAAAAGCTTGTGCATCGGCTTCTTGCAAAAAACTCGCAATAGTTGGCCCCATAGAACCACGGCGCTTGCTGCCCAAGACGTAGATGCCGGTGCGTGCGTCAAACCAATTGCCACGGGGTTGCTCCCAGTCGGCCTTGCCCATATCTTGGACCAACACCGCCCGAATGGGCTTGACCTGCTCGGGCTTGAGCAGGGTGTTGAACATCTCAACCGTGTCGCAGTAAAAGGCGGGTTTTGCCTCGTCCTTGAAGTGGATTTGTGCTTTGGGGCCCGGATAGTCGGCGAGCAGCATACCGTCCAAATCACAGGTGGTTGCGGGGTCGATTTCTACGGCCACAACCGGTGCTTCAGCGCGATCGCCACAGGCCGACAAGGCTACAGCAGCACAGAGCGTGGCAAAGACCATGCAGAGTCGAATGGGTGTCATGGGCGAAATCTCCAGCTTGCTAAGGTTAAAGGCAGCGCGATCCAGGCCAGCATTGCAGCCCCCATGAGCCAGGGGTTTGCCAGAGCCGGCGGAACGATGCTGGTCAGGCCATACAAAGTGCGCATTTGGTCGAGTGAAAAGATGTTCAAAATCCGGAAAATGTCGGTCGGATTGAGTAGTAGCACGTAGGCCAGCGCCGCCCCACCAAACTCACCACCGCTGGCCACCAACAAGCCCAGCATCAGCAGATCAAACACCAGTACAAAACCGAACCAGAGCGCGATGGCCAAGCCGGACGCCCGGGTGCGCTCGCGGGTCAACACCGACAGCAACACAGCCAGACTCAAAAATACCAACCCCAGCAAAACCGAGCTGAGCACGAATCCGCCATAGTGGTAAAGGCCCGGCGCACCAAACTGCCGAAACAACAGCACCGCATCCAGGGCAAAGCCACCCACCGTGGACAAGGTCAGGGCAGCGGCCAGCCCCAGGTATTTACCAAGTAACAGCTCTAAACGGGTGATGGGCAGTGCCAGCAGCAAGTCGAGTGAGCCGCGCTCACGTTCACCCACGATGGCATCAAACCCCAGAAGCAGTGCTATGAGGGGAATCAGGTATATGACCAGACTCACCAAACTTGCAATGGTGAACTCAATCGAGCGAAGGCCCACCTGCCCCTGCTGCGCCCCCCCGAAATAAGTGATCACCAAAGAAAACACCGCAAACACCAAGGCCACGGCCAAGACCCAGCGGTTGCGAATGCGGTCGCGAAATTCCTTGCCTGCCAAGGTGGCAACTTGCCGCCATTCAATATCCCACATCGGCTAACTCCTCAATCCAAAAAACAAGTCTTCCAGCGAAGGCTCGTGAATGTGCAGATCCAATAGTCCAGCGCCCAGCGGCATAAGTGCAGCCAGCACCGCCATCTTCATCGGTCGAGGGCAATGAACCACGGTTTCGCCGTCTTCATCGTGCGCCGTAACGCCCGCCAAGGGCTGCAGCAGCCCCTGCAACTGCGCCTGGGCCGAGGTATTCAAGCGCAGAGCAATTGACAAGGGCAAGTCCATGCGTGCACGCAGTTCGCCCACGCTGCCCAAGGCCTGAATCTTTCCGTCAGCCATGATGGCCAAACGGTCCACACGCTCTTGCAAATCGGCAAGGATGTGCGAAGTAATGACGATGGTCACGCCCTGCTCCCGCAATAGGCGCAACTGGGCATAAAAATCACGTATCGCGGCTGGGTCTAATCCATTGCTGGGTTCGTCCAAAAACAAGACGTCGGGGGTGCCGAGCAGAGCCTGCGCAAAACCCAGGCGCTGGCGCATGCCCTTAGAAAACTCATGCACCGCACGCTTGCCAACGTCACCCAGACCCACCTGCTCCAGCAAAGCCGGGCAGTTTGTGAGGTCGGCACCCTTGAGCTTGGCAAAAAAGCGCATGGTCTCCAGAGCGGTTAGGTTGTCATAAAGCACCAGGTTTTCGGGCAAATACCCCACCCTGCGGCGCACCGCACGAAAATTGCGCCCTTGCACCGACGCACCGGCAACCCGTATGTCGCCCGCTGTGGCCGCAACCAGCCCCAGCATCATTTTGAACAGCGTGCTTTTTCCGGCGCCATTGTGCCCAATCAGGCCAAATAATTCACCGCGTTGCACCACTAGGTCGACACCATCAACCGCATGCACCTTGCCATAGCGTTTATGTACACCCGCAAGGCGGATGGCCACCGATTCAGTGGCCGGACTGGAATTTGTCACTCCAGACACTCCAATTCTTGTTAAAGGGCACCATGTGCGGAAAAGCGTCCACCACGCTGGGTACCCGCAGTACGGGAAACTGCTGTGCCACCAAGCGCAGCGCTTGCACCGCAGGGCTACCCAGAAGCAGCTTCATACTCGGGTGGCGCCAGCTTAAGCGGTCCACCATGTCGTTGGCCTCATAGGGAATGTCGCCGACACCATCGGCGTCACGGTCCCAGCCCAAATAATTACTCCAATAGTTGCCCCGGTTGCGCTCACTAACCTTGGTAGCGCCCCACGCTTCATCGCGGGTTCCCACGTACCGCACCTGTTCACGGTTGCCGATGAAATCGTTGCCCTGCACGAGGTTGCGGGTGGAGCCCGCCGACAAATGCACGCCGACATGGTTGTTAAGCACCAAATTGCCCTGCACCTTGGTGTACTCCACGTCATAAATAAAGAACCCCCGGCTGTTGTCCGATACGACATTGTTCTCAATGACCGAATCTTGTACAGAACGCAACATAATGCCGTGGTCGGAGTTACCCCAGGCGCGGTTGTTGCGCACCACCTGATCGCGCACTTCCATCAGTGCCAGGCCGCCGCGATTGGAATAAGTATCGTTGTCTTCCCACAGGTTGTAGTACGAAGTCATGTAGTGCGTTCCGTAGCGGCTGTGGTGCAGCTTGTTACCACGGAACACGGCATGGTGCGACACATCAACATACAGCGCGTCGCGCACAAAACTAATGTTGTTGCCGATGATTTGCGCGCCCTGCGTGTTGTAGAGCTGTATACCGTTGCCACGCCGCGCGGAATCGAAATCGCGTTTGCCGGTGATCGTATTGCCCTCGATGCGCACATCCTTTACCTTCTCAATCCACAAGCCAAACAGGTTGTACGTCAGGTCGCAGTGCTGCACCACGGCGCGGTGGGAGCCAGGATAGATGTAAATGCCGGCGTTCTGGTCCTGCAGGCTGCCGCCTGAGTCACGCACGATGAGGCCTTCGATCGTTACGTCAGGCGCGGTGACACGAATGGTGTCGCCCTGATTGCCGCCGTCAATCGTGGGGCGTCCGATGCCGCGCAGCGTGAGTGGCTTGTCAATCAAGAGGTTGGTGCGGTACACGCCGCGTGTCACTTCCACCACGTCACCCGTAGCAGCTGCCTGAACAGCCGCAGCCAGGTCTTGGTCGGGCTGCACCCGGATGGTGGCTGCCCAGGCCGCGCATGCCGCACCCAACCCTACAAGCACTGCGACGACGGCGCGCACGAAGCCATGCCTCATAAGTTCATCCAGCCCATCGATTTGAGCACCAGGAACAGCGCTGCGGCGATCATCAGGTTCTTAAAACCTACATAACTCATCATGTCCATCACGCCTGCCGCACGGTAATTGCCGCGCCACCATGGGCCGTCTTTGACGTAGCGGCGGCCCGAAAGCCGAATCAGCACTTCGTAGACACTCCAACCAAACCACCAACCGATGATGGCACCAGACGACAGCGTACCCATGGCCGTCATGGTCCACGCCACCGTGGCGGCAACCGCTAGCGAGAACCCTGCGATCTGCAGCGCACGCTGGCTGCGCCAACCCTCAGTGCTCCAAGGCCAGAGATGGTCACGCACTTCCATGATGATCCACTTCAAGCTCGACTCACCGGCCTTGTGCCAAGGCGCCACAGCGTCGGTCGGCATACGGGGATCGGGGCCATTGACCGCCTTGGCGCTGATCTGCTCGGTGAAACTGGTCGCCGGGTAGATCGGAATGAAGTAACCATTGACCCCAATGGGAGTGATCTCCAGGCCGTCTCTTTCACGGCGTTTGCGCTCCTTGGCCAGCGGCGGGCAGCCCTTGGTGTCGGTGTACAAAATCATGCAGTCCAGGCAGTGCAGGCACTCGCGATGGTCGATGCGGCCATCGGCATCAATCGCCTGGGCGCCACAACCCACAGCGCAGGCCTTGCAACTGTTGCAGTCCTGCTTGCGTTTGAGGCCAAACCAGCGGAAGGTACTAGGCATGGCCAGCGATGCACCCAGCGGGCAGATGTATTTGCAATACGGCCGTTCGATGAAGATCGACAGCCCCAAGATGGCGGCCACGAACAGGCCATAGGGCCAAGCGCGGTTCTGTATGCCAACCAAGAACGTGGTCTTGAAAGGTTCTACCTCGGACAGCTTCTCTGCCAGACCCATAGAGAACATGGACACCGTGATGAGGCCAAAGAAAATAGCGTACTTAAGCCACTTGAGCCGGTCATGCCAGCGCTGGGGCAGCTGCGTCTGGAAGCGCTTGAGCCCCACAATGCCCGCCACCTTGTAAATTGCCTCGGACAGTGATCCGAACGGGCACATCCAGCCACAGAACAAGCCGCGCCCGAACAGAAACACAGTGACGATGATGAAGATCCAGAACAGGAAGATGAACGGATCCGACAGGAACAGCGACCAGGTCCACTGAAACAGCAGCGCGTGAAACCAGGTCAGCACCTGGGTGATGGATGGCTGCGCCATGACACCAAAGCCGACGAACACGATGGACAGGCCCCAAGCGGTGTACTTAAAGACGTTGACCGGCCACTTGTTCTTGTGGGTGGACAGGCGCGTGAGCCGCTCACGCAGCGCATAGACCACACCGACGGCTACCAGCAACACGACGAACAGCCCAATTTCCACCGCGCGCGACTTCCAGATGCGCACCCAGGGCGCGTCGGGCTCGACCACTTTGGGCCGGCCGCCTTCGAGCATCGACGCGGGCAGCCAGTACGGGGTATCAAAGCTGGTGAAGCTCTTGGCGCCGGTGGCACGGTCGACCCGGTTGCCCAGCAGGCTCAACTTCCAGGGGTAAGCATCTGAAAATGCCTTTGATCGGATGATGAAAATCGCCGATTCATTAAAAGTCGGGGCGACTGCCGCCTTTACACCGTACAAGTTCAAATAGTCGAGGTCGCGGAAAGTGAATGAGTCGGCACCCTGCTTGACCTGAACCCGGTCGTACAGCCCGCCACGCACAAAGCCCGAGCCCTTGAATGATTCATGACCGGCGGTGCGGATGATGAAGATGGCGTGTTCGCCCGTTTTGAGCTGGAGGCTTAAGCTATTCCAGTTGGCCGCACCCATCACACTTTTGCCGATGTCGGGGTGGCTCAAGTCGCCGAACCACAACTCGATAAAGGGGTCGGCGCTGCGTTCCTGGCCGAGCTGTTCCGGCATCACGCGCAGGTGCTGCACAGCGCCGCGCCGCACGAGCTCGTCCCAGGTCAGACTCTCGCCTGTCGCCTTGTAGCTTGCCTGCTCGCGCACGGTCGGTGCCAAGATGCCGACCTGCCGCGCCACGGCTGAGCCCGATGCCATCATGACTTGGTTTTGTGCAATCACCGTGACGGTGGCGCCAGATATTGCGTCCAGCCCGACCACACCCTCGTCGGGCCGGGACTGACCAATTTCAATTTTGTCGGCGACCGACTTGCCGAGGTACTGGTCGTTGAATTTCAGCAGCGCGGATTCGGGAATACCCAGCAGCAAAATCGGCTCGGAGTGCTTGAGGACTTTGACGCCGACGAAATGGCCGGTCTTGTCCATGCCAATCAGCGTCACCACCGGCTTGCCCGAGTAGGCTGGCGTGTCGGTGATGTCAGTCGAGAGCATCACATAGCCCAACAGCTGGCGACCTTCGCCCTTTTTGTCGTAGGCCTCGACGTAGGGCGGCTGGCCCTTGCGTTCTGAAAAATAGGTAGAGCCCGAGAACACATCCTTGCACGGCAACAGCGCACACATGTCCTTGGCAGTCGCCAGGTTGGCCGGAAGTTCCGCCTCGTAAGTACCTGTACCCGCCGCCTGTGCGCCTGGAGAAAGCACCGTCAACGCAACAGTTAGCGCGATCCAAAGAATTGACAGCAGGCGAAATTTCGGCAAAAACATCGGATATCCAAATATGAAAAGGGGCAGCGCAGCCCGGTGACCACGCTGCCCCGAGCAAGGTTTTTTAGGCCTCGACAAACATCCGCGAACGCATTTCCAAGTGGAGCGCGTGGCAGAAGTTGGTGCAATAACACCAATAGACACCGGGCTTATCGGCCTTGAAGGTGACCGACTTCGTCTCTTGCGGATTGACGATAAACTGAACATCGTATTTCGGAATGGCGAAGCCGTGGGTCAGATCCTCCACCTTGTCCAGATTGGTCAGGATGATGGTGACTTCATCGCCGCGCTTCACCGTCCACTCGCGCAGTCCAAAGGTCGGCGCTTGCGAAGTCAAGTACACGGTGACTTTATTGCCTTTGCGCTCAACGCGGCAATCTTTGGCATCCTTCACCGCGTTGGGGAAGTCGTCCATGTTGTAGACCTGACGGGTCTTGATGATGTCTCGACGAACAATGATGGAGTCATGGGGTTCGGAGTACACCGCATGGTCCGCGACCAAACGCATTTTCTCACCACTGATGTCGATCAGCTGTGCGGTCTCGGGGTGCAGTGGACCAACCGGCAAGAAACGGTCCTTAGAAAACTTGTTGTCCGAGAGGAAGAACTTGCCATCGGCCTCTTTGGTCTCACCCATCGAGGTGAAACCGTGGCCGGGCTGGTACTGCACATCCAATTTGTCAATAATCACCTTGGCGGCCTTGTCGCCTTTGAATGACTTGATGGCCGCTTCCACATTCCACTTGACGATCTGGCTGTCCAAGAACAAGGTGGTGTATGCGTTGCCTTTGTTGTCGAACCCGGTGTGCAGTGGGCCCAAGCCAATCTCGGGCTCGGCCACGACGGTGTCACGTGAATCCTTGACTTCGCCATCAAACCATTTCAGAACCAGGGAAAGGTCGATCACCGTCGCCGTTGGTGACAACTTGCCCGAGCAAACGAAGTACTTGCCGTCAGGGCTGGCGTTCACGCCATGGGGATTTTTCGAGATTGGCACATAACACACCATTGCCGTTTTTGGGTCTGGGTTAGCGGCCTTAGTGCCATCGACAACCGGCACCTTGGAGGCACCATAAGTCTTGAACTTGCCAGCTTTCACTGCCTCTTCGACCCGAGCCACATTGAAGAATAGACAAGCATCCCGTTCGGAGGACATCATGTCTTCATAGTGGGCGCCCATTTCGGTGTTGTACTGGTTTGTTGCGGCCAGCTTGCCGTCATATGACGTGGCGACCAAATCGCAATTGCCGTCGATCAGGATTTGGTAGCGAACGTCCATGGTCTCCGAATCGATGCAGGTAAACAGCGAGCGGTACTTTTCA
>JBBRNS010000121.1:0-11371 GCA_038230175.1 Burkholderiales bacterium | reverse complement strand
GTGATTTCATCGCCGGTTTGAATGAGTTTACGAAGAATGGACTTGTCACGGACCAACTCGGCGTACCTGCGAATGTTGCCGGCACTGGGAATGTATTGGGCCAGTGAATTGAGGTACTCGATTCCACCTGCATCCTCATCGCGGCCATTGGATTTGAGGTGTTCAAAAACCGTGATGACGTCGGCGGGCCTGGCAGTGTTGATGAGGGCCGCAATGGTGCTGAAGATTACCTGGTGCTGTGCTCTGTAAAAGTCCTTGGAGGTCACCAGGTCAGTAATGTAGTCATACGACTTGTTGTCCAGGAGCAAAGCTCCGAGTACGCTGGATTCGGCCTCTATGGATTGCGGGGGGATGCGCAGATTTGAAAGCGGTGCTGATTGGCTGTGGTCCATAGGTGCATTCGAATGGAATGTTACTCAACGACGCCAACATCGCTGGCAATCTCAAGTAGGTCCTCACTTGAGGCCTTATCCCAACCCTCTCCCAACGCAACCTTTGCATAAAAATTGATCATGATATTTTTTACCATTGGATGATTCCAACCACTGGTATGCAGCCGTTTGATGAGCGATGGATGTGCATACGATTGCTCCATTGATTGCAACAGTGCATTGGTTAATTCGGAGACGCCCTCCTCCGACATTTGCAGCAACAACTCCGTGACTTTCACCCTCTGGCGTTTAACCCACTCTTCATGCCAGCCCGTTCTTGTCTCAGCCCTCTTATTCTTGCTTTCGATAGCAATGGCTTTTGCAACCAGTTCGGGATTGACTGGCTCGACTACCTGCTTTGACGAATCACCAGACAACAGCGCCTTAAGGTAACGATACGGATCGCGCACCGGCTCTGGAAAAGATGTCGCCACCCTTCCCTGAAGCGCCTTAAGCGCATCACGCATGGCATCATCGCCAAAATGTACCAAGAGGTCCTCAGCTTTTTCATCACTGATGCCAAGCTCCACCGCAAAGCGAATAATCGCCAAGTCCACCGGTTTTGGTGGTGTCTTTAGTGGCAACGGCACTTGTGCTTTTTGTTTAACCAGGAACTGCAGGTCGCTTATGTGCTTTCCGCTTTTGTACTCCACCAACTCAACTTCAAGGTCTGTGATCGCATTGACTTCCGCGATCGCTGGCTTGATGGAGTCGCGTTTGAAAAACCGATATTCAGTCTTTGCGAGTTTTTCTGAATTTGGGTGCCCCGTTAGGACAGGCAGCCACCAGCGCCATTCCTGGCGCGATGTACGCCCAATGGATTTGTAGCGCGTGCAAATTTCGTAAAGTGCTATGCCGGCATGGGTATGCATCTGGGAGAGGATGCCAATTGAGAGCTTGGCAAATACTGATGGCTCCAACAACTCTTGCTTTAACGGCTGCGCATAAGCCCATTCGACCCAGACCTGGCCACCCTTCTTTGTCAGGTTGGCATGCGAAATTAATGTGCACACGGTCCACGAAGCCCCCTCCCCCGTCGTTGGCGAATGCCACTCAACAACGGTAGACGCCATTGCACGCAGATGTTTTTTGATCAGGTCTGTGTCATTGGAGCTGTAATCAATACCGCTCACAATCTCCGTCAGCGCAGCGCGATAAGACTCTTTCTCTATTCCCTGGTTTTGCGCAATGCTGAGCATGACGTTGTAGGCCTTGCGGCCGAGAACAGTGATCTTGTGGCTTTGCGGAACGATCGCCAATGTGTTGACCGGCTTCTTTAGCGGATCGACATTTTTAAGCTTGGCGGGGGCGTTCATGGCGCGACTTTACTACAGTCAAAACTATATGTGAAACGATCTTTTCACGTATCTTTGCCACTTACCTCGAATTGACTTTCCTGTAAAAGCTCACGTGAAACCCGTCAAGACCACACGTTAATCGAGTAATTCGTTTCCCGTAAAAGCTCACGTATAGCCGAATTGGACCACTGCATTTCACGATTCCATGACTGCTTTAAATGCCGGCCCTAGCTCCAACGCCTCTGAAAACTTAAAAAAGAGGATCCCGTGTTCATTCACACATCCCCCCGTTGCAGTTCACCGGTTTTCCCGTTTTCACTCACCGACCTTCCCGTTTTCCTTCACCTATCTTCCTGTTTTTTTTCACGTCGAATGCCTTAAGTTGTTGATTTAAAACGATTTTTTGACACCTAAAGGTATTAAAGGATTTAAAGAAATTAAATTAATAAACCAAAAGGGCGTTTAGAAGTACAAAAAAGCGGAGAAAAAACAGGAAGACAGTCAGTCGTGTATCGAATATCACGTGCATTGAACGAGATTGGCTAAATTCAACTACTAACGTAAAATCCACCACAATCGTTTCAATGAGGACTTTATGGCAAACATCAAGAATATCAGTCAATCATCTATCAGTCTGAAAGACATCAAGGATCAAGCCGAATTGGCAGCTGAGATGATGAGCCAGGTGCGTGAAGCCATGTTGAATCCAACTTCTCGAACAAAAGAGTTGTCAATCAATATGAGCCAGCTCGCAGCATACTGCGGCGTTGAAAAGGGAACAATTCTTCACCGCGTTAAGAAAGGTGACTTGCCTGGCGGAACGCTGAATGAAACAGGAAGTCGTCGGGAATTCAAACTCTCTGAAGCACAAGAATGGATTCGCTCATACCGTCACGACAAACTTCGTCCTGTTGGCGCTGAGGCAGTCACTATCTCTATTGCCAATTTCAAGGGTGGGGTCGGTAAAACGACCACTGCCATGACCTTGGCCCAAGGGCTTACGTTGTTAGGTCATAGAGTACTTGTGATCGATACGGACCCCCAAGGCTCGCTATCCACCCTTTTCGGCATACTTCCTGATACCGAGGTTGCCGAAGAAGATACGATCTTGCATTTGGCACTTGGTATCGAGACGTCGATCCGCTCTGCGATTCGCTCAACTTATTGGAGTGGGATTGACCTGGTAGCTGCGGCTCCATGTCTATTTGGAGCTGAGTTCGCCCTCCCCGCTCGCCAAACCCAAGAGCCAGATTTCCAATTCTGGAACGTGCTCAATTTGGGTATTGATGATGTCCGTGGTGAGTACGACGTAATCATCATCGATAGCCCCCCTAGCCTCTCATACATCACCATCAATGCGCTCATGGCCAGCAATGGTATCGTGATGCCTTTGCCGCCAAATGCTTTGGATTACGCTTCAGCAAGCCAGTTCTGGAACCTGTTCTCGGACTTGAGCAACGAGATGTTGACCAAACGCGGACTTGATAAAGAATTCGACTTCATTCACGTTTTGCTGTCACGAGTTGACGCAACAGAGTCAACCAGCGACATCGTTCGAACCTGGATCCAAGCGACGTACAAAGAAAAAGTTTTGCCGGTGGAAATCCCGAAGACGGCCGTCACTAGTAGTGCGAGTGCTGAGTTTTCCACCGTGTACGACATTCAAAAATACGATGGCAATGCACGGACCTTTAAAAGGGCTCGGGATGCATACGACCAGTTCGTGGGCTACGTTGAGAGTTCCGTCAGGGCTGTGTGGCTAAAGCAAGTTCAAGCGGTCAAGAAATCAAGCAGGAAGGTGGCATAAATGGGGAAAAATCTACTCGCAAAAGCAAGCCTGGTTCTCGGACCTCGGACTGCGCCTGTAACCAAGCCACCAATCACGCCAGGAACCATAGTTGAGAAGCCAAAGACTGCGATCGGAGCGATGGCGCAGTTTACGGATCGTCAGTCGACTGCCATCAAAGAGGTTGATTTCCTGCGAGAGCAACTCAAAGAGTACGAAGGTAGTTTGCCAACCAGGCTCTTAGACCCGAAACTCATCGTCCGCAGCAAGTGGGCAAATCGCCACGATCTGTCGTTCAAAGACCAAGAGTTTGCTGATCTGAAGGCGGACATCAATGTCAAAGGCGGTAACGTGCAGCCCATCAAAGTGCGACCCATGAAAGGGCGCCCGGGCATGTATGAGGTTGTCTTTGGTCACCGTCGGCACCAAGCGTGCTTGGAGCTAGAGATCGATGTACTTGCGATGATTGAAGATCTTGACGAGAAGAGTCTTTTCGTTGAAATGGATCACGAGAATCGCCAACGTAAAGACCTCCGGCCATATGAGCAGGGCGTCATGTACGCACGAGCACTGGATGATGGCCTATTTTCATCGTTGCGCAAGCTGGCTGAGGAGGTTGGTGTCGAGCCGGGAACAGCCAGTAAAGCAATTGCATTAGCGCGGTTGCCAGCTGAAGTGCTGGCAGCATTCGTTTCGCCATTGGATTTGCAGTTTCGATGGGCCAGTGATTTGACCCAAGCAATTCAAGCCAACCCAGATCTTGTGTTGAGTAAAGCAAGGGTGTTTCCCGGGGAAACACCAAGAGTTTCTTCTATTCAAGTATTTAATGCGCTTGTAGAGCAGGGTGTTTCCCGGGGAAACACCAAGACAAAGTCGCCAACTTTGGTTAAAGGGAAGGGTGGACAAGCTGGAGAAATCGCTTACAACCCCAAAACGAAGACGTTTTCAATTAGCCTAAAAGGTGTCGATGAAAAGCGGCTGGTAGATATTGAGTCGGCCATCAAGGGGTTGCTGACTTAAGTTAAACACCTTTCTCCGCTCGATATTGGCCCGACTTGTTCGGGTCTTTTCTTTGCCTGCTGAGTTTTTGTGCGAACAAGCAAGAGCTGTGTTTGGAGCGGCACAGCCTAAATTTGTGGTTAAGTTGTTCAGGGTTTCTGTGGATACCTAAACGGTAAAAACCCAATGGTTGGTAACAGGTGTTTCCCCGGGAAACACCTCTGATTAACTGACGTTAGAAAGCCGAAGGACTTCAATACGATCATCGGGGCCAATCCAAAACTCGTGATGCCCGCAATGCTCTGTAAACACAGCTACGCGTTGAATGGATCCGTCAGCGGGTGTTGCACCCACATAAAACGCACGACGAAACGTCAGGTTACTGCCATCTTCGAATTGGATGTGAACACCGGCGTTGGTAAAGTCTGAATGCAAAAGGTTACCCTTAAGAATGACTTCGGCAGGGCGTCCCAGTCTCCTTGCAAGCGCAGTCTGCCAGTTTTTCAGCATACCAACCCATGGCATGGCCGCCTTCTTTTGGAGATGCTCAAGCTCCTCTTGTGTGGCCGCACGGATCTCGTCTTGAGATGGATTTTCCTCCATCAAACATCCGGTCCAGGTATGCGCCGCGCGCATCCATGGCTGCTACTGCGTAGTCCAGCCAAGATTGGAGTTCTTTTGGCGGTGTTGGTACATTCATATCCAGCCTTCATTTTGTATTCAGGATGAGTGGGGTTTGAGTGATGTTCCGAACATTCCCTTTCCCAGCCCGAAATTTGGCTCAGCTTAACAACTCTCCGCCGCAAACCGCTCCAATTCCTGATCCATGTGTTCGGACTCCGCTGTCAGATACCCCCCGGTCGTGCTCACACTCGCGTGCCCCATGGCCTTCTGAACCACATTGATCGGCACCCCATTTTGCAGGGCACGGGTCGCAAATGAATGCCGCAGCCAGTGCCCAGAGGCCTTACGCAACTGCGCCGCCGACACCGGATCCGTCGACTCCAAAGCAATAGCTCGGGACTCCAGGTAAGCCTTCAGAACCCGAAACATCTGCGAATACGACAGTGCAGAGGAGGGCGCCTTACGACCTTCTTTACGACGCCCCTTTTGACCCCGCAGAATCGGCTCAGCCGCCATCACCGTATCCAGCCCGCTGGAAGCCTGGACCACATAGTCGAGCGAGATCCCAATCCACGCCATGTAGCCAATGAGCGCCGTGCGAGCGGGCAGGGGACAGGTCACCGTCCTCCACTTGTCACCCTTACCTAGGACGTTCAGGCGCCAAGTGTCACCCGTACGGATACTGGCAAAGGTGAGCGACAGCATCTCTGCTGAGCGCAAGCCACACCCGAAACCCAGCCACAGAATCAACAGAATCCGGGACGAAAATTCATCCTCTCTTGACTTCAAATCGGTGATCAAATAGCGCCACTGGGCTAGGGTAAAGCTGCGCCCCACGAACTGTTCTTCGCGCCCACTGAAGGCTTTCTGGAAATTGGCCTTGCCCATCAAGGTCCACACATTGCCGTCCACCACGCGACCGGTGTCCAAGTACGTAAAGAAGGAGCGCAGCACCTGCAGGTCCTGGCCAACCGAGCCTTTGGATAGGGGCCCTTCAAATGGCCGCCACTCGGCTGTATCCCTGTGTGCCACCCGGTTACCAATCCACTGCTCGGCCGGGATCTTCCAACCAGCGAGCTTCCATTCTTCGGGGGTTTTGCGGCCCATGTCGGTCAGCCAGGTGCGGAAGTGGATGCAGTCTTCGACCTTGATTTCAGAGAAGGTGATACGGCGCTCCAGGCGGCACCACAGGAGCAGGCGCTCGGCAATCCGGCGGTAGGCGCGCTGGGTGTTTTTGTTCTCGGGGGCGACGGCCTGAATCCAGAGTTCGATGGATTCTTTGTCGTCGGAGGAGCCGATCCGGTTGTTGGAAGCAGGGTAGGGCGCCCAAACATTTTTGAAGCTCGATTGGATCCCAAAAGGGGAGGGTGATACAAGAAGATCACTCTCCAATTCCTGGCCAGCGAGCGACATGTGATCCAGGCGACCCATAGAAACAATCCCAAATTCGCTCACATTGGAAGTCACAGCTGGCAGCAAATCGGGCGGCACCACGATCACCTGGTCGTCCATCCACCGCACCAGGCGATCGGCCCAGCGTTCACCGATACCCGGGACTTCTTCCCAGCGCGGCGTCTTGCGCTTGTCCAGGGCGGCGCGTACCGCGCCCAGGGTGACCAGGCCGGCGGCCCGCAAGTGCTGGGCCAAGTGGGGTGCTAACCACTGGTCGACCGGGTCCTGGGCTTTTGGCTGCTTGCGTACCGATTTCTCCAAGAGATCGAATGCCAGGCGCAAGCGGGCTTGCAGGCGTGACTTGCGTTCCTCGGCCTTGCTGGCGGTGCCGTATTCCTCGGTGTACAGCGCCATGAGCTCGGATTCGGAGAAGGCATCAGCATGCTCATAGCGTGCGGCGAATTCTTCCAATGAGGGTTTACCCTTATCTTTAACCAAACCCGGATCGCGGCGGAACAGGCCGATGAGTTCGGGGTGACCCGCGCTCAAGGACTCGGCAATCAGGGTCTCTCGGATCCAGTGCACCGTGGTGGTGGCCAGAACGTGCGTATAGGCCTCATCCAGGGCCATTGCATCGGTTTCGATGTACTCCCATGCCCGATGCAGTTCGACGCCATCCATGGCGGCTCTGAAGAAGCGGATGTGGCCGGGGGTGAGGGCGCGGCGGGCGGTGGGGATGCTGCGCTTAGACATCGGTGGTTTTTAGGGGGTGTTTCACTCTGGAGGCACTTGAAAAAGACGATTTTTGGAGTCTAGTAGGACCGGAGCTAAGTTAAATATGTAATGGATGATAATGGTACTTATCATGCATTAGTGAGGCTGAAAGAGGGCGGGGAGGGGGGGAATTTTCGCTGATGCAAGTAAAGTTGACCCTAGTTTTGCAACTAAAGTTGACCCCTATTTTTAGGGGCCGGATCCAGCCACTCATTGCGTGTGGCTGTAACAGAACAGCGTCTGCTGAAAATAGTGCCTCCAATGCGCAAAGACGCCCAGCACGGGTACTTTATAAGCCTGTGGGCGCAAAAATTCAAGCCATCTTGATCACTCTCGGCAGCCAAACGCACTATTTAGCTGCTTGGCCCGTTTTAGATCATCCCCATGCAGGTAAATCGAGGTGGTCGCAATTGACGCGTGGCGCAGGTTGTCTCGCACCGAAGTCAGCTCTGCCCCTCTGGCCAGCGCATGCGTTGCATGGGTATGGCGCATCCAGTGGGGAGACGCCAAACGCAGCTTTTCCGCAAGCGCTGGGCTTTCTTGTGCCACTTCAACGGCGGCCGTTTCAAAGAACCGCTTCATCACGACTCAAAGCCGGGTCGCTGATATGCCTGACGGGTTCTCCAAATCCATGGCTCCAATCAGCTTGGTGGTCGGAATCCATATGCTGGGTGTGGTCTACTGGCCCCGCTGAACCAGATAGGCTAAGTTTGCCCAACCCCCAAAAAAGTAAAATTACGTCCGAGCGCGACGACGCGCGAAGTCTTCTATCACTCTTTGAACACCCAGTGTAGGGCTCGCGAGTACTTCGCACCCTATGCCGGATAGGGTTTCGACAGCGGGCGCCATGGAAGCCTGGGCAAGCACAACGACATCAAAATCAAACTTCATAGCACTGACATTCTTTGCGATTGCCTCTATATAAGCACTGACATTTCCTTGGCGAAAATGTTCCCATGCATCCGGCACGAGGGACTGCCTCACATCCACTTCGCGGGCAAGACGTTCCGCTGATTCATGAATGAGTGCAGTTGTGGGCGCGAGAGTGCTCTCAAGTGCGGCGACGATCAACACGCGTGGCCCCAATGAGACTGCTCTGTCAGCCATGGCACGGTCAATTCGGGCGGCGATGAACGCACCATTTGTTGGTGTCAGTTCCGCCGCACCGCCAATCGTTGAACAAGTACAGACCGCCACCACCGCGCCGCTTGATGTTGCGTCTTTCATGCCTTGCTGAACGCGCTCGACCAGCCTTGGACTATTTGCGCCGCTTGACTGTGCCTCAGCTAGGAGGTCTTCTGCGACCATGTGACGCACCCGCAAGCCAGGAAATGCTGCCTGAACAAGACGTTCAAACGTTGGCACATGAACCAGTGACGTATGAAGAAACGCAATGTCGTGTTGCATTGAGACGGACTCTTGGGTCTTTAACGATTTGCTTTTCATTTACCAAAAAAGTGGGTCAGTAACCCAGTTCACGCTGATGCCGAACGGCCAGGATCACGGCGTTCTCACCATCGAAGCGGTACAGCACAACGTAGCCGCTGGCCCCAAAGTCAATCAGCCACTCGCGAAACTCCGGCTCCATGTCCTCTGCTGGTCGGCCGATACCTGGCTGCTTGGTGATGACATTCATTCCTTCGCGAATGGCCCGTACCGCACGTTTGGCGGCTTCAACGTTCTTTTCAGCAAGGAATCGGTAGAGCCGCTGTAAATCCAGCAGCGCCGCTGGCGTCCAGATCAGACGTGGCATGCCGGTGGTGCAACATCTTGACCCGCTTCGAATTTGGCCATCCAGGCATCTGCCTCCTCATGTGTCACATGCAAGCCATTTGCTTGATAGTCACTCCAAGCACGAAGCCCATCCTGGCGCATCAATTCCCGCTTTTCTTCACGACCGACGTACTGGCGGATCGCTTCCAGAATCATCCAGTGCGAGCTACGATGGCGGGCATCAGCAAGGCGCTTCACCCGCTCCTTGGTGTCTGTATCAATCTTGATGGTTGTGGGACGTAAAGCCGTTGCTGTCATTTGAGCACCTTAAGGTGATACCTATAATTACTTAATGATACTTCATCCAGCAAATAGGCTAAAAGAGCCCATCCCCTCGAAAAGGTAAAACGAGCGGATTCCCCCTCTGAGGGAAGGCAAGAAATGGCGCGTTTGGTTACATTTCTCCAGCACTGAAAGCCAATATTCCAGGCTTCGGGAATGTCGCCGGAAGCTATCGCGTCTTTCGGCCTCGGCGCTGACGCCGCTTTCACCGGCAGCTTTGGGGCCCATAGCGGGTGCACATCGCGGTACCCTCTAATTCAACAATGCTGCGAAAGCCGTCATAGCCTCAATGGGAAAGCAGCCATTCAGATAGGTGTCGAATGTGATTCAACGTTAGCGATGTCCAGCGCACAGCAACTGCTGCGCAGCAGCCTTGAACTGCTGGGTGTCTGTGTCGATCAACATGCTCTGCCGAATGCCTCGATTACCTGACCCCATCAAGCACCTCCTTCACCGAGTCCCAGCCTGGTTCGTCGCGCGCGGTGACTTTGACCGAAATCGGTGGCAAGGAATCAAAGTAATGGCGAATTGCTTCGGAGTGCGTAGCGACATCCCGGACATAGTAGTAGACGGTGCGCCCCCCGTCTCCGGTGCGGGTCATCGCATAAACCCCACCTTGCCCAAGGATACGATCCAAATTCGAGTACAACTCATGAGCGCGCACGAGCTCATCTTCTGTAGGCATGCCGTTCGGAAGAGCAGCGTAGCCCCATGCAACCGTCAATAGCGTGGGGAACCTCGCCCTCTTAGCTAGCGCAGGAAGCTTACCCAACACCGTGACTATCTCAGGCGTGCCTCCCTTGCGTTCGAGCACTAGCCAATCTTGCTTCCCCTCAAGAGATTCACTCGCCGCGGCACTTAAAACGAACAGCGCAGCGCCCAATGAGCAGAGGAGTCGAGCAGCGCCTCTCATACGGTATAACGTTGGCGCTCAACGGGAGCCGAAGGCGATCCGATGGAGCAACCAGTTAAGCACGGATCTTTCATGACGTTTTACCGGTAAAGAATTTAGCCAAAAACCAAAGTGCAGGAATAGCCAAAATAGAAAACAGAAGAAGTTGTCCTATGTATTGGCCAATGAATGAGGGATTCACCTGACCATTGTGCGATGCAACGGTGTAATTCTTCGCTCCGTCAATCGGCTGCTTCGTTATCAGTGTGTATCCGATCGTCTGTGACGGCCACAAATAGAAGATAACAACGTAAGCCGCATAGAAAACTATTAGCGCCAAGCAGACAAAAAGCCAAGGCTTGCCAAGTTGCTGCCACGACAGCGCGGCAGCGCCACCAACAAAGATTGCAGGAAGTGCTGCAATGAATGCGATCTGGATTAGAAAACCTGACATACGCAATTTTTGAGTGTTTAACGAGGCTGTAAAAAAACCCGATTTTCACACCCGCCATTTCGTCTGAGTGCGTTTCGCAGATCGGATTTCAAGAATTTGTCGCTCATGTCCAAAGTGTGCCGCAATTTCGGTCCCTTTGGCACCTTTTGGCGCCTCTAGCCCCGCATTGCCATCCTATTGAACCCTCTGCTGTCCCATGCTCGTCTTCGATAACTTCTCAATGTTATGCACCATGCAATACAGGTTCCACTGCGTGTTGACCTTGGTACGGCCTCGGTGGTTCAGCCGTGTCAGGCGCTTGTTGTGGCGGATGTTGCCAAACACCGGCTCCACCGTGCCAAAGCGCTGGCTGTAAAGCTGCCTGCCCTTCGGTGAATCAATCGCCTGGCGCATGCGCTCGCTGGGGTGGGTGTTGTCTTTGGGCTTGGGCTCAAAGCGGGTGACGCTTCTGCCGCGTCCATCGTTGGGTTTCATTGGGCCTTTGAGGCATTGCTCTCTGCAGGGGCACGATTCACAGTCTGTTGCTCTGGCCATGTAGCGTTGATAAGGCTGACCATTTGCAGTGAAGTAGATGGTGCCCGCACTGGTCATCAGTTGGCCCGCAGGACAAGTAGCCGTGTTGTCGTCGTTAAAGGTGAAGTCCTTGGGGCCGAATCGTTTGACCTC
>JBBRNS010000120.1:0-11406 GCA_038230175.1 Burkholderiales bacterium | reverse complement strand
CCACCGGGCTGAGAAGACGCGCATCATGCAGCGCATCTTGCAAAACGATGCGCAGATTCGTTACCTGGCGGAACCGTGGCTTGCCCACTGCGAGCAGGCATTTGACGTTCCACGCCAGTTTTTGCATTAATACGCTATTGATTTAATAGCTGCTTGCGCACATTCCACGAGGGCTAGAGGCCGATTTGGCACCAAATTCAGCACCCGCTGCATGGGGGTGGGCTAGTGCGACCGAATCATGGTTCCAAAAGCCTGGTCCGACAAAATCTCAAGCAGCAGGGCATGGGGCACGCGGCCATCGATGATGTGCACTGCATTGACGCCGCTCTTGGCTGCGTCCAGCGCGCCAGCAATCTTGGGCAACATGCCTCCGGATATGGTGCCATCGGCAAACAGTTCGTCAATGCGCCGTGGCGTGAGGTCGGCAAGTAACTCCCCCGATTTGTCTAGCACCCCCCGAATGTTGGTCAACATTAGCAACTTTTCAGCGCGCAGCACTGTAGCCAATTTGGCGGCTACTACGTCGGCGTTGATGTTGTAGCTCTCGTTCCGTTCACCAAACCCGATCGGGCTGATCACGGGGATAAAGGCGTCGTCTTGTAGTGCCTTCACCACACTAGGGTCAATGGCGACGATGTCGCCAACCTGGCCGACATCGTGCTCGATAGCGGGGTTGGCGTTGTCGAGCAACTTTAACTTTTGGGCGCGAATCATGCCGCCGTCTCGGCCGGTCAGGCCGACTGCCTTGCCACCGGCTTGGTTAATCAGCCCCACGATGTCTTGCTGCACCTCGCCAGCCAAGACCCACTCCACCACTTCCATGGTTTCAGCGTCGGTCACACGCATGCCCTGAATAAATTCACCTTTTTTACCCAGCCGTTTGAGTGCACTCTCAATCTGCGGGCCGCCGCCGTGCACGACCACTGGGTTGATGCCCACCAGTTTTAATAAAACAACGTCTTCAGCAAAGGCCTGTTGCAGTGCCGGGTCGGTCATGGCGTTGCCGCCGTATTTGATCACCATGGTCTTGCCATGGAACTTGCGAATGTAGGGGAGTGCCTGGGCCAGAATCGCGGCCTTGTCGCCGGGGGAAATGCGGGGTGCTTCGGTCATGTCGGGTGCGGTGTGCGATGGGGGCTAAGAAGCAGGGGTGGAGACGATCCCCGTCCCTTACACCTGCATGTTCATAATATCAGTGTACGCTTGGACCATACGGTTGCGCACATGCAAAGTGGCCTGAAAGCCGATTTGCGCTTTTTGGATGGCGACCATGGTTTCTTCTAAGCTGACCTTGGGGTTTTCCATTTGCACTTCGTGCTGTAAGCGGGTGGCGTCGTTTTGTGAAGCGCTGACTGAACCTAATGCACTTTTTAGTGCTCCGGAGAAGCCGCCGGCCCCGTCTACTCCACCTGGTGCTGCACCAGGGCGCACCCCAGTGCTGGGGCGTATCGAGGTGGGCATGGTGACGGGTGTGAGCTTGAGATCCATTTGGTTCTCCCTATAAAGTGGGTTGCGCTGATCGTATAACTCCAAACATGAAGCCATTATTTTTAAATGACCGGTAAAAGCGGCTCTTTTCGTCCTAATGTTTTTGGACCTGGGCCAAATAATCGCAATCAGCCCTTACGGAAATCTTTTCCTAAACGCACCGAAAGCACCCATGTCCGCAGTTGCCACCATCCCTGTCAATCCAACCATCGCCCAGCGTTTGGCAGGGCTCGACCAGGGCCAGCGTTTGCGCCTGGTGATGGGCATTGTTCTCTTTGTGGCGATTGGAATCGTCGGTTTGGTCATGGGGCGCCAAGCCGAATGGCGTGTTCTCTTTTCTAACCTGGCCGATAAAGACGGCGGAGCAGTCATTGCCCAACTGAGCACCCTGAATGTGCCTTACAAGTATTCTGAGGGCGGTGGCGCAATCTTGGTACCAGCCGATCGCGTCCACGATGTGCGACTCAAGCTGGCGTCTCTGGGGCTGCCAAAAGGGGCGGTCAACGGGTTTGAGATGATGGAGTCCAACCGCTTTGGTATGACCCAGTTTCAAGAGCGACTGACTTTCCAGCGTGGTTTAGAAGGGGAGTTGACCCGGTCAATTCAGGCGCTTTCGTCTGTACAAAACGCCCGCGTTCACCTGGCGTTGCCCAATCAAAATGGTTTTTTCCGCGAGCAGCAAAAGCCGTCTGCATCGGTGTTGCTGAGCTTGTACCCGGGCCGAACACTGGACCGCGCCCAGTTGGCCGGCATTGTGCATTTGGTTGCGTCCAGTGTGCCTGAAATGAATGCCGATTCGGTGAGTGTGCTGGACGATACCGGCAAGCTGCTGTCATCGCCTGCTGCTGCGGGTGGCGGTGCGGCGGGCGGATCGGGCGATGCCGAGCAGTTGCAGTATGTGCAGCAAGTCGAGCAGCTTTACAGTCGCCGGATACTCGATATTTTGGAGCCGATCGTGGGGCGGCAGAACGTTAAGGCGCAGGTGACGGCCGAGCTGGACTTTTCGCAGACTGAATCCACCACTGAGTCGCATAAACCCAACCAAACACCAGACAGCAGCGCGGTGCGCAGCCAGCAAATTGTGGAAAGCACGAATGGTGCAACACCATCGACCCCAGCGGGTGTGCCGGGTGCCACCAGCAACCAGCCGCCAGCCCAGTCTTCTGCCCCCATCAATGGGGCCGCACAAAGCGTGACTGCCGGTGGCCAAGGTGCCGCGGGCGGCAGCGGCAGCGGCAAGCGTGAGTCGATCATTAATTACGAAGTTGACAAGACGATCCGGGTTGTAAAGGGCGCATCGGGTGTCATAAAGCGCATTAGCGCGGCGGTGGTGCTGAATAACCAGGTCAACACCGATGCCAAAGGCAAAACAACCAGCACGCCCTTGAGCGATGTGCAAATTGAGAAGATGACCGCGCTGGTGCGCGAAACGATTGGGTTTAACAAAGACCGGGGCGATTCCCTCAACCTGATGAACGCCCCCTTCGCGGCCGAAAAGGTTGAAATCCTAGACGTGCCGCTGTGGCGCCAGCCTGATGTAATTGACCTGCTTCGCAGCTTAGCGTGGCCAGTGGGTACCCTCTTGTTCGGCGCACTGGTGTTGATGGGGGTTGTACGGCCAGCGCTGAAATCGCTGATGAAAGCGCCAGCGGGCGGGTCTATTGGGTCAGTGGGTCAGCGGGTGGGTCAGCTCGACGCGATCGAATCGGAGCAGCCAGAGCGGCCACAGCTCAATGCCCCACGTATCTCCAACGAACCTTCGCAACCTAGCGGTAGTGAGCTGCGATTGGACGACGCCCGCAAACTAACGCGTGACAATCCCGCTGCAGTTGCTAATATCGTCAAGACTTGGATCAACGGAGAGGTGCCAGCCTAAGGGGCTGCACCGGAAAGTACCATGGCAAACGAAGACGGTCTGCAAAACGCTGCGATCCTGATGATGTCATTGGGCGAGGCGGAAGCGTCTGAGGTCTTTAAGCACCTGTCGCCCAAAGAAGTGCAAAAACTGGGCGAAGCCATCGCAAAAACTACGCAAATCACGCGAGAGCGCGTTGATGAGGTGGTGGACAAATTCACCGGCATTGCCGCATCCCAGAGTCTGCTGGTTTCTAACTCAGGCGACTATGTGCGCTCTGTTTTAAAGCTGGCCCTGGGTGACGACAAAGCGGCCTTGTTGATTGACCGCATCTTGCAGGGCGGCGACGTCTCAGGCATCGAGAGCTTGAAGTGGATGGATCCACTCTCAGTGGCAGAACTCTTGCGCAATGAACACCCGCAAATTGTTGCCGCAATTCTTGTGCATTTGGACTACGACCAAGCGGCTGATGTGCTGAAACACCTGACCGAGCGCCAGCGCAACGAGGTGATGTTGCGCGTAGCCACCATGGAAGGTATTCAGCCAACAGCACTGAAAGACCTGAATGAAGTGTTGTTTAAGGTGCTCGCCGGTGGCGACAAGGTTCGCAAGTCGTCTTTGGGTGGCGTGAAGACCGCGGCAGAGATGATTAACCTGATGGGCACCGTGATCGAAGGCACGGTGATTGAGTCGATTCGCAACCACGATGCGGACTTGGCGCAGAAGATCATGGACAAGATGTTTGTCTTTGACGATGTGTTGAAGTTGGACGACAAAGCCATTCAAATGGTGTTGAAGGAAATTTCTTCCGATGTATTGATCGTCGCGCTCAAAGGCGCGCAACCCGAGCTCAAGGAAAAAATTCTGGCGAACATGTCGTCCCGGGCGGCAGCCACACTTCGCGAAGACCTGGAGTCCCGCGGCCCCATGCGTTTGTCTGAGGTCGAGGCACAGCAAAAAGAAGTGCTCAAGACGGTACGCCGTTTGGCCGACGAGGGGCAGATTGTTATTGGCGGCGGAGGTGGCGACGACGCCATGGTCTGATGACACGCACTACAAGCCGTTTTATATCTGGGGAAAATTTAGGCGCCGTTGTCGATTGGTCCTTTTCGGCGGTAGACCAAGCTTCAGTGCGCTTTGCCGAAAAGGTCAAAGCGCAAGGGGTGGCCGAAGAAAAGGTCAAAGAAAGTATCGCGCGTGAGGCCGGTTTTGCCGAAGGGTATGCGCAAGGCCATGCGCAGGCTACCTTGCAGGGCCAGCGCCAAATCACCGATTACATTGCACATCAGGGCCAAGAAGCTGCGCAACATTTTGCGACGCTGTTTGCGTCAGCCCAGCAACACATTGCCGATTCTGAGCAAGTTGTTGCCAAGGGTGTGCTGGAGCTGGCATGCGAATTGGCGCGCCAAGTATTGCGCCATGAGCTGTCGAGCAACCCCAATGTGTTGCAGCCGGTCATTCGTGAAGCTTTGGGATTGATCGCCGTGGACGCCAAGGCGGCCGTGGTTCGCTTGAACCCTGTGGATGCCGATGTTTTTGCGGAGGTGCTGCGCCAAGAGTACACGAGCCTGTCTCTCACCCTCGTTTCGGATGCGTCAATTGCCCGTGGCGGTTGTTTGGTGGAGGCGGCTGGAACAGTTGTCGACGGCACCGTTCAGAAGAGGTGGTCACGCGCGGTCGCCAGCCTCGGCCTGGAATCCGTCTGGGAGGTGCCTGATGACGTCCGTTGATGGCGCCGACAAGTGGGCCGATTACCTAAGCCACGCCCGCCAACGGGTGGTGGCGGGTAGCGACCTCGAGATTCGAGGCACCCTGACGCGCCTGACCGGCATGGTTTTGGAGGCCAGCGGAATACGCGCACCAGTGGGGTCCCAATGCGTGGTGTCGATGAAGTCCAAAGCGCCGGTATTGGCCGAAGTGGTGGGTTTTTCGGGTGACCGCGCGTTTCTCATGCCTGCGGGTGACGTCCATGGGCTGTCTAGCGGGGCGGGCGTTGCCCCTGCCCCTGCGTACGTTGCAGTACCCCGTTTGGGCGAGTCGGAATTTGTGGGCGCGGGTGACGTAGGAACACTGCGCTTGCCGCTGGGGGCCGGACTTTTGGGGCGGGTGGTGGACTCCCAAGGCGCACCCATGGACCGCATGGGCCCGATTGCCGATGTGGTTTCGCAGCCCATGGACCGAAACCCGATCAATGCCATGGACCGAGACCCGGTGCGGGATGTGCTGGATACCGGTGTACGAGCCATCAACGCGGTGTTGACGGTAGGGCGCGGCCAGCGTATCGGTCTGTTTGCGGGTTCGGGGGTGGGTAAAAGCGTGCTTCTGGGAATGATGGCGCGGTACACCCAAGCGGATGTGATTGTTGTGGGCCTGATTGGCGAGCGGGGCCGGGAGGTCAAAGAGTTTATAGAAGACATCTTGGGGGCTGAGGGGCGCGCGCGGTCGGTGGTGGTGGCTGCACCGGCCGATGCGCCGCCATTGCTGCGGATGCAAGGTGCGGCCTATGCCACGGCCATCGCGGAAGATTTTCGGGACCGCGGGCACCATGTTTTGCTATTGATGGACTCGTTGACGCGTTATGCCATGGCCCAACGCGAAATCGCGCTGGCCATCGGCGAGCCACCCGCGACCAAAGGTTATCCGCCGTCGTGTTTTGCCAAGCTGCCGCAGCTGGTGGAGCGCAGCGGAAACGGATTAAACGGGGTGGGCTCTATTACCGCGTTTTACACGGTACTTACCGAGGGTGATGACCAGCAAGACCCTATTGCCGACGCCGCGCGGGCTATTTTGGATGGCCACATCGTGCTGTCGCGCACTTTGGCCGAGTCGGGTCATTACCCAGCCATCGATGTGGAGCGCTCCGCCTCAAGGGTGATGCACAACGTTGTCTCCCGTGAGCACTTTGAGTTGGCCCGGCGCTTCCGTGCCGTGTACTCCAAATACGAGCGAGGTCGGGACTTGGTCCAAATTGGGGCCTATGCCCATGGCAGTGATCCGGCCTTGGATGAGGCAATTGTCTTGCATGAAGGTATGGAGCGATTCCTGTGCCAAGATATGAATGAAAACGCGCCAATAGAGTCTGTGTTGGAAGACATGACTGCTGCGACGTCCACCTCCGGAGCTTACGTATGAACTTTTTACCCGGTAAGGCATTGTCATGTCGCAATTAAGAAGTTTTATATTGGCGATTGAACTGGCCACACGCCAGCGAGACGAGTTGGCCCGGGCGCTGGCGCGGGCCGAGAAAACCCTGCATTTTGCCCAGAACCAGATGCACCAGTTAGAAGGGTACGCAGCCGAGACGGATGCCCGCTGGCTGCGTCCGACGACGGAGGGGCGCACGACTGAGTTGCTGCACCACCATTACCAGTTTATGGGTCGGCTGCAGCAAGCCGTTGGATTGCAGGCCGGCGTGATGTCCAGCACCGGTCAACAGGTCGAAAAAGCCAAGCAATTATTGCTCCAGGCAGAGTGCCGTTTGGCGGGTTTGAGCCAGGTCTTGAAGATTCGCCAAGCCGAATTGCTGCAGGTTGAGGCGCGCCGAGAGCAGCGCCAAACGGATGAGTTCGCTGCCATGCAGCATGCTAGGAAAAAATTGATGTCCCCGACAGGAGAGTATCCATGACCATTGAGATTGCACCTCCAGCCGCGAGTGCCAAGGCGGCGCCTTCCAAAGAGCCCAGCGGCACTAAAGCGAAGTCTGGATCGGTTGATTCGAGTCCGGCGACAAAATCGCCCGGGTTTGTGGCCATTTTGGCCGCAGCCGACGAACCGGCGCCTGCCGCATTGACGTTGGGTGATGGCACCGATGTCGGTAGTGCATTGGTGCCGTTGGATGCCCCCGTCGATCCTGCGTTGCCCGGTGTTGATATGGGCGCCGCGAGCGATGCAGCGAGCCTGTTAGCGCAGGCGCTGCAGTGGGCGGCAAATCCGATGGGTGATTCAAGTCGCCCAAGTCCTGACGCGGAAATTGGCAAAAGTGCTGCACCAGCGACTGATCCCACTATTGTTTCTGCAATGGGTGTCGCAATTGGTTTTGGGGCTGCCGCACAACAGCCATCATCCCCTTCGCTGAAATCAGGTGGCGTGCAGGTGGTTGGCAATGCGACTCCGAGCACTGTTGCCATGGGGGCGCAGGCTGCGGTGGCCAGCGACGCAATGGGCGCGCCGCGCAAAGCTGGAAAAGACGTGAAGGACACCGCTGCTTTACAGTCTGCTGTAGTAGCTAGTGTCGATAATTCGGCGGTGGATGCCGGCCGGGCTGATGATCGTTCTATGAAGTTCATGCCCCATGACATGTTAGTTAAGCCGGAATTGGTGAAGGTGGAGCCAGTGTTGCAAACCGTCGCGGCCACGGCCAAGAGAGAAGAGCAATCCATTCATGGCGCGGCTAAAGCAAATGCCGCGATGGATGTCGCAGCCTCATGGGGAGGCGTCCGGGGCTCGGTTGGTGGTGCGGCGGGCTATTCCGCGACACCTGCGCCCGACGCGTCCGCGTTGACGCCTGCGTATGTGGCTGAACAAGTTTCATATTGGATATCGAATGACGTGCAGAGCGCAGAGATGAAGTTGCAAGGCTTAGGCGATTCCCCGGTTGAGGTTAGGATCAGTATGGTTGGGAACGAGGCGCACGTGGCGTTCAGAACTGACGAAGCGCAGGCGCGCGATGCATTGGAAAACGCCAGCGCGCATTTGAAGGAAATGTTGCAACGCGACGGAGTCGTTTTGTCGGGGGTTTCGGTGGGGACTTCGGGTTCGGGTGGTGCAGGTGACCATGAGCAGCAGCCACGCCAAGGGCGCCAAAAGGCAGTAGTGATGGCCGAGGCACCTGCTAGAGCCGAAGCGCGTACGTGGGGTGCGACGCAAACCGGGCGCGCACTCGATCTGTTCGTGTAGGCGCAGCGGATTCCGTTGCTTGCCGATAAACAGGCCCCACTTCTGCGCTTAAGAAGGCAGCACGCTGGCAATAATGTGCAAATTGATTTGAAACGAAGGAACCCTTGTGTCTGCGAAACCTGAAGCTGAAGAAGCACCGAAAGCGCCCGCCAAGAGCAAAAAATTGCTAATCATTATTGTGGGCGTCGTGTTTTTGCTGGTTGCGCTGGGTGGCGGCGCATTTTTTTATATCAGCAAGCAGCGCGCTGCCGCCGCAGAAGGCGATGGAGCTGGCGCAACTGAAAAAGCTGCGGCCCATGAGGAGCCTAAGAAGCCACCTACCTACCTGCCATTGGACAGCATGGTGGTCAATTTGGCCGATCCGGGTGGTGAACGCGTAGCGCAAGTGGGCATTACCTTGGAGGTAGTCGACGCCCATGGCGTTGACTCGGTCAAAGCATTTTTGCCAACCATTCGCAGTGGAATTTTGATGGTCATTTCAAGGCGAACCGCTGCTGAACTTCTGACGCCTGAAGGGAAGCAGCAACTCGCCAAAGACGTACTGCGTGAAACCGCACTCCCGTTTGGGGGTGGCAACGACGCGGAACATGGAGAAAAACCTGCGAATCCGAAGAAGCAGAAAGACAAGGCTAAGTCTGACCATGTAGATATGCCGGTGGTCGGGGTTTTGTTTTCTAGCTTTATTGTTCAGTAGTGTTTTTCAAGGATTGATGCACCATGGCTGAGTCATTTTTATCCCAAGAAGAAGTGGATGCCCTTCTTGAAGGGGTGACCGGCGAGAGCCAGAAAACAGTTGAAGACGCGCCCGAGCATGGCGAGGTTCGGGCCTACAACATATCGAGCCAAGAGCGGATTGTTCGAGGGCGCATGCCGACGATGGAAATCGTCAACGAACGCTTCACCCGCAACTTGCGCGTTGGCCTTTTTAACTTTATCCGCAGAAGCCCCGAAATTTCAGTGGGCCCTGTCACAGTGCAGCGGTACAGCGCATTTTTGCGCGAATTGGCGGTGCCGACTAATTTCAATATCGTCGCGATTCGCCCATTGCGCGGAAGCGGACTAATCGTCTGTGAGCCCGCGCTGGTATTTGGCGTCATTGACACTTTGTACGGCGGAATCGGTAAGTTTCAGACCCGGATCGAGGGCCGCGACTTTTCAGCGACTGAGCAGCGGGTGATTAACCGCCTGGTGGACGTCATCACCGCCGAGTACAAAAAAGCGTGGAAAGGCATATACCCGATTGAGTTGGACTATCAACGCTCAGAAATGCAGCCTCAGTTTGCAAACATTGCAACTCCGAGTGAAATCGTAATTTCGACCTCATTTCACCTCGAAATTGGCGATATTGCGGGAGCAATCCATTTTTGTTTCCCATATTCGACGTTGGAGCCTATTCGTGATGTGCTCTACTCGTCTACCCAAGGGGATGCCATTGAGGTGGATCGCCGCTGGGTGAATGTCTTGACACGGGAAATTCAGGCGGCTGAGGTGACCTTGGTCGCCGAACTTGCACGAGCGGATGCGACTGTGGAGCAGTTATTGGCGATGAAGAAGGGCGATTTCATCGAATTGGAGCGTGAAACAAAAATACAAGCCACCGTTGACGGTGTCCCGATTTTTGAGTGCCAGTATGGAACCCACAATTCCAAATATGCGCTGCGCATTGACAAGGCCCTGAGAGGGAATGACCGAAACTGGTTGGGAGAATGAAATGACATCTGAAGACAAACCTGACGAAGTAGCTGCCGACGATGGCATGGCTGATTGGGCTGAGGCCTTGCTGGAGCAAAAGGCAACTGAGCCGGCGGGGGGCGACGCGCAATCGGGTGGTGTGCTGTCGGGCGACGCGCCAAGGCCTTTTTCTTCCATGCAGGGTGGTGGTGATGCGCCCGTCCATGACATCAACATGGTGCTGGATATTCCAGTTCAGCTGTCGGTTGAATTGGGACGGACGAAGGTACCAATCAAGCATATTTTGCAGTTGGGGCAAGGGTCTGTTGTAGAGTTGGACGCTTTGGCGGGAGAGCCCATGGACGTGCTGGTTAACGGCTACCTGATCGCCCAGGGAGAGGTGGTGGTGGTCAACGACAAGTTTGGCATTCGCTTGACGGACGTGGTCACACCGTCTGAACGGCTACGGCGCGTCAGCAAGAGTTGAGCGTTGCACATGAGTGACTCACTGGTGCCAGTTGGCATCTTTTTGGCGTTGATCGTGTGCCTTCCTTTTGTCGTTAAGTGGGTTAAGAATCGAACCCATGGCGAAGGGGGTGTCTTAGCTGGGCAATCCAAAGTGGTGTCTGCCGTCGCCGTAGGCCCGCATCAGCGGGTCGTGACGGTTGAAGTGGGGCCGCCGGGTGAACGGGTTTGGTTAACCCTTGGCGTGACGGCGCAGTCCATTACATGTTTGCATACTGGTGCGGCTCAGTGGGCTAAGGCCCATGATCCTTCTGGAGTGCCAACGCATGTCGCGTCCTTGTAATGGCACCATTGGGGGATTTTGCGTGACGGACATCCGAATGTTTGGCAAGTTGTTAGCCGGTGTTTTGGCGGCTGGCCTGTGTGGGTTTGCCAATGCCCAGAATGCGGGGCAATTGCCGCTGCTAATCGGGTCTGGTCAGTCGGGCGTGAGCTTTTCGGTGCCTATTCAGACATTGCTGTTTTTCACGGCATTGTCGTTTCTGCCCGCTTTGCTTTTGATGATGACGGGATTTACCCGGATCGTGATTGTGTTGTCCTTGGTGCGCCAAGCGCTCGGTACCCAATCCTCGCCCCCTAACCAAGTGATTGTGGGCTTGTCGCTTTTTTTGACTTTTTTTGTGATGGGACCGACCTTCGATAAGGTGTACGCGGACGCGTACCTACCGTACTCAAAAAACGCCATTTCGTTCGAAGTGGCTCTGGAAAAGGCGGAGTCGCCGGTGCGAACGTTCATGGTGAAGCAGACGCGGCAGTCTGATTTTGCATTGTTTGCGAGGCTCGCAAAGTTAGCGCCGGATGTAAAGGCCGATACCGCTCCAATGCGTGTATTGGTGCCATCCTTTGTGATCAGTGAATTGAAATCTGCATTCCAAATTGGATTTATGGTGTTTATCCCGTTCTTGGTCATTGATATTGTGGTCGCCAGTGTGCTGATGTCCCTTGGAATGATGATGCTGTCGCCGGTTTTG
>JBBRNS010000119.1:0-11425 GCA_038230175.1 Burkholderiales bacterium | reverse complement strand
TGAGCCACTCGGTATTAGGGACCAGACCAATTTGCACAAACACGCCTTCCAACGCCACCAAGTGCTCGGCGTCGGTGGCGCGGTCTTTGTACTTCATGCCATTGACCTTGCCGTCTTGGCCGGTGATCTCTAACGTCTGCGCGTTGGTATGCACCGTCACGTTGGGCAGGCTGTGCAGTTTTTTCACCAGCACCGCGTCGGCTTTGAGCTCAGGCATGAACTCGATCACGGTGACGTGTTTGACCACACCAGCAAGGTCAATGGCGGCTTCCACGCCCGAGTTGCCGCCACCAATCACGGCCACGTCTTTGCCCTTGAACAGGGGCCCGTCGCAATGCGGGCAGTAGGCAACGCCTTTGTTCTTGTATTCCTGCTCACCGGGCACATTCACATTGCGCCAGCGTGCGCCGGTGGACAGGATCACTGTTTTGGATTTGAGTGAACCACCATTGGCCAACTGCACCTCGATCAAGCCACCCGGCGCGGTGGCGGGGATGAGTTTGTCCGCCCGCTGCAGGTTCATGATGTCCACGCCATAGGAGCGCGTTTGCGCTTCCAGCGCGGCGGAGAATTTGGGGCCATCGGTTTCTTGCACCGAGGGGTAGTTTTCAATCGCCATGGTGTCGTTGGTCTGGCCACCAAAACGCTCAGCGGCCACACCGGTGCGAATGCCTTTGCGTGCGGCGTACACCGCAGCAGCAGCGCCTGCCGGGCCTCCACCGATGATGAGCACGTCATACGGGTCTTTGGCGGAAAGCTTGGCAGCATCTTTGGCAGCAGCGCCGGTGTCGAGCTTGGCGACAATTTCTTCCACCAGCATGCGGCCATTGCCAAACAGTTGGCCATTCAGATAAATGCTGGGTACAGCCATGATCTCCCGCTCGGTCACCTCTTGCTGGAAGGCACCGCCTTCAATGACCGTGGTCTTGACCTTGGGGTTAAGGATGGCCATGAGCGAGAGCGCCTGCACCACGTCCGGGCAGTTGTGGCACGAGAGGCTCATGTAGACCTCAAAGTTGAAGTCGCCCTCCGGATCAGAACCGAGGCCCTTGATCTGCTCGATCACATCGGCCTCCACCTTGGGTGGGTGGCCGCCGGTCCACAAGAGGGCCAGTACCAACGAGGTGAACTCATGGCCCAGGGGCAAACCCGCAAAACGCAAACTGTTGGTCGCGCCCGCGCGCTGCAGGGTGAAGGACGGCTTGCGCGCATCGGTTCCGTCTAGGCGCAGACTGATTTTGTCGGCGCGAAGGCTTTGAATGGTCTCTAGCAAAGCGCGTGTATCGCGGCTGGTTTCGCTGTCGTCCAAAGAGGCCACCATTTCGAACGGCTGCGTCACGCGCTCCAGGTAGGAAGCCAGTTGGGCTTTAAGGGTGTCGTCGAGCATGGTGAACTCCATTTGCTATATTTTTAATAGCTGCTTGCGCTTGTTTTACGAGGGCTAGCGGCCGAAACTGGGTGTAAAAAAGCCGGACGGCAAGGCGCTAAGCACCTTGACGCAGTCCGGCTCGCCGGCGCCCAACGGGGGCGCCATGCCGATTCGAAATGGCGTTTAGATTTTGCCGACCAGGTCGATGGACGGTGCAATGGTCTTGGCGCCTTCGTTCCACTTGGCTGGGCACACTTGGCCGGGGTGGGCTGCGGTGTACTGTGCGGCCTTCAACTTACGCACGGTTTCCTTCACATCACGGGCGATTTCGTTGGAGTGGACTTCCATCGTCTTGATCATGCCTTGGGGGTCAATGATGAAGGTGCCGCGCAGGGCCAGGCCTTCTTCGTCGATGTGCACATCAAAGCCACGGGTCAGCGCGTGGGTGGGGTCGCCAATCAAAGGAAACTTGGCCTTGCCCACGGCAGGCGATGTCTCGTGCCACACTTTGTGGGCGAAATGGGTATCGGTGGTGACGATGTAGACCTCGGCACCGGCTTTTTGGAATTCGGCGTAGTTGTCGGCCGCGTCTTCGACTTCGGTGGGGCAGTTAAAGGTAAATGCCGCAGGCATAAAAATGAACACGTTCCACTTGCCCTTGAGCGTCTCATTGGTCACGGTAATGAACTTGCCGTTGTGAAATGCATCGTTCTTGAAAGCGGGGATAGGTGTGTTGATCAATGACATAGTTGGTTCCTCTTAAATAGTGTTCTAGTAGTGAACGGGGTTGATATTAAGCCCTCTATGGACTTTGCGGGTTTGATTGAAGCAATCAACCACATTGCCAAAACCTATGGGATCGAAAAATCAACCGCCGCCCCGGTCGCGACAAGCGGCTCAACCGTCGCCCACAGCCGGATTGCGCGGGCTACACCTGAAGTAATATGGGTGGTCGAAACGCTCTACTCACCCTATCGCATGTTTTTACAACGGTTTCTGCCACAGTCATTGCAGTCCCGCGTCACGCTGTTAACGATTGTTATCGTTGTGGTTGGGTTCCTAAGCTTGGCGTCCTACGCCAAAGGCCTGTTGCGTGACGAACTGATTTTGTACACCGGGGCGCAGCAGCGCTCTGCCCTAAAGTTACTCGGGACCGAAGTCACTCGGGTTTTGCAAGACCGGCTGGCATCACTGTCCGTCCTGGCCTCGGACTTTGCGCCGACGCAGTTGCAAGACACAACCAGTTTGCATGACCTCCTGCGGACCCGGGCTTTTCTGGACAGTCAGTTCAACGCCGGGGTGTCGATTTGGAATGCACAAGGGGTCCTGCTCGCGTCCAATGCCCGTTATATGGATCAATCCGTTGGGCCCCAGGACCTGTCTCGCTTTCTCCAGTCTGGCGAGCCCGGGGTCGGCAGCATCCACTTGCTCGCGGAACCAAAGACCGCCGCGTTTGCATTGGTGTTTCCGATACGCGATCCTGCGGGTGCAGTGCTTGGTGCTGTAGCGGGCTCCATACGTTTGGACAAACCCAACTTCTTGACCGACTTGGCTTCCCACCGATACGGAAAGACCGGCAACTTCTTCGTGCTTGAGGCCGCGCAGCGGCTGATTATTGCCACCTCGGACACACCCCGTTTGTTTGAGACCATGCCACCAAGGGGCGCCATTCCCTGGATTGATCGATTTGTCGACGGCTTCGAAGGAACGGCACGCGTGGTCAACCCCCATGGCGTCGAGGTGCTGGTCAGCATTGAACAAATACCGCTGGCACATTGGTATGCATCGGTCACCTTGGCGCCGGATGAAGTATTTAAATTGATTGAAACCATCAAGCCGTACGCGCGAATCGCTGCTGCAGTGATGGCAGTGCTGTCATTTACGCTGATCTGGTTGATGCTGCGGTGGCAACTTTCACCCATGACTACGGCGGTCAGCACGTTGGAGGGTTTTGTGCGCAAAAACCAGCCGCCGCAAGCGCTTCCCGTCGTTCGCCAGGATGAAGTGGGGCAATTGGTGGGCGGGTTCAACCAATTGCTGGTTTCATTGGCGCAGCAGCAAAAAGTGGTGCAAGACAGCGAGGACTTCAAGCACGCCGTACTCAACTCCGTGACGGCGGCTATCGCGGTATTGGACCATGGTGGACATATCTTGTCTGTCAACGACGCTTGGGCCAGGTTTTCCCATGAATTCACGTCTGCGTCAGGGTCGATGGCAACCGCGCCGGAGGCCAATTTCTTGGCTGCGTTGAAAGGTTTGCCTGCGGATGTTACGCAAAACAATGCCTTAACGGCGGAAGATGGCATTCGCGCCGTGCTGGCGGGGCGCCTGCCACACTTTTACTTGGAATACCCAGTTGCCGCATCAACGCAGCAGCACTGGCGCAGCATGAACGTTACGCCATTCAAGGGAGCGGTCTTGCACGGTGTTGTGGTGTCAATTGAGGACATTACCGAGCGTGTGGAGATGCAAAAACAAGTCCATGCGCTCGCTTCGTATGACACCCTGACCAAATTACCCAACCGCCGATTGGCAATGGAGCGACTGTCGCAGCAATTGGTGCGCGCACGGCGCACCAAATCGCTCTTGGCACTTTTGTTCATCGACTTGGACCGATTCAAACCTGTCAATGACGCGCTCGGTCACGACGTGGGTGACTGGCTACTGCAAGCGGTGGCACAGCGTATTCAGGCCTGCCTGCGCGAATCCGATACTGCCGCACGCATGGGGGGCGACGAGTTTGTCGTGCTGGTGCCCGACCTCCACACCATTGGTGAGGCAGCGGCCCTCGGAGAAAAGATCAGAAATGCGTTGGCGCAAGACTTTGTGACGCCCAAGGGCATGGTGCTCCAAATTTCGTCCAGCATCGGCATCGCCATCTACCCCGACCATGGAGACTCCGAAGCGACCCTGCTGCGTTTGGGTGACGAGGCGATGTACGCCGCAAAACGCGGCGGGCGCAATGCGGTGCAAGTCTGGGCGCCATCGACACCCATCGCATAGTCAACACCGGCTCGCTTTCATCTCAACGCCCTTACAAGGGCGGGGTCGAGGTCAACACCTCCTCCATCACCGTCAAACCCTCGGCCACGCGCAAGGCACCGGCAAGGCGCAAGGGGCGCATCCCGTCGGTTACCGCCTGCTTGCGCAGGGCATCAATACTGGGGTCGGCCATCACCCGAGACTTGAAGCCTTCGGACACCACCAACAACTCGTACAAGCCCATGCGGCCCATGAATCCGGTCATGCGGCAATCCACGCAACCCACTGGCTTGTAAGGCTTGTAGCCGCCGTTGATTTGCCAGGGCTTGATCAACTCGCCCAGGGCTTCACGGGTAGATTCTTTATCCCGCTCGCGGCATTGTTTACACAGGGTACGTACCAGACGCTGGGCCAAAACACCCAAGAGTGTGGCATTGATCAAATACGGTGGTATGCCCAGCTCCATCAAACGCGTGACGGCCGAGGGCGCGTCATTCGTGTGCAATGTGGAGAACACCAAATGCCCTGTCAGGGCGGCTTGCACCGCCATCTCAGCCGTTTCTTGATCACGAATCTCACCCACCATGATGATGTCGGGGTCTTGCCGCATCAGCGCGCGTAAGCCTTGGGGGAAGCCAAAGTCGAGCTGCGGCTGCACCTGGGTTTGGTTGAAGGCGGGCTCGATCATTTCGATCGGGTCTTCCACCGTGCTGACGTTGACCTCGTCGGTTGCAACCCGCTTTAGCGTGGAATACAGCGTAGTGGTCTTGCCCGATCCTGTGGGGCCGGTCACCAAAATAATGCCGTGGGGCCGCTTAACCAGCGCCTCCCAGCGCGTCGCGTCGTGGCTTGAAAAACCCAGCGCGTCGAGGTCTTTGACCGTGTTGTCCGGGTCAAAAATACGCATCACCGTTTTCTCGCCAAACGCAGTGGGCAAGGTGGAGATGCGCATCTCAATCTCGTCGCCACGGGGGTTACGGGTTTTGATGCGGCCGTCTTGTGGGCGGCGCTTTTCGATCACGTCCATACGCCCCAGCAGCTTGATGCGCGCGGTCATGGCGTTAAGTACGCCCATCGGCATTTGGTAGACGGTGTGCAGCACGCCGTCAATGCGGAAGCGAATGACGCCCTGCTCGCGCCGGGGCTCCATGTGGATGTCGCTGGCGCGCTGGTCGAACGCGTATTGCCACAACCAGTCCACCACCTGCACGACACCTTGGTCATTGGCATCGAGCTGCTTGCTGGACTTGCCCAGTTCGACCAGTTGCTCAAAACTGGCACCATTGTTAACGCCCGCCTTGGCAGCGGTGCGCACCGACTTGGCCAACGAATAAAACTCGGCGGTGTAGCGGTGAATCTCTTGCGGGCTGGCCACCACCAAGCGAATCCGTTTGCGCGACTGGCGCTCCACCTCTTCCACCCACCCGGTCACAAACGGTTCGGCGGTAGCCACGGTGATCTCGGTGGCGCTGACCGCGACCGGCAGTATCTTGTGTCGTTCGGCATAGGCCGCGCCAATTGCGTCAGCCACCTTACCCACATCCACCTTAAGCGGGTCAATGCGCAGATAGGCCAACCCTGCGCGGCCCGCCAACCACTGGGTGAGTGCTTCAATGTCCAGTGGTTTGCCGTCAGCGATCCGGCGCAACGACACACTGGCCAAGCGCACCAGTGGGTGCTGTGCGCTTTCCGCCTGGGCACAGCGGGCTACGGTGCGTTGGGCTTCCTCGTCGGATATGACGCCGTCGAGCCGCATCCACTCGACAAGCTGGCGCCAGTCCACTGGGCCGCTAAAAGCGGGTATGGGTGGCGCCTTGGGTTTGGTAGGGTGAATCATGGATAGACCGGTTTAAATACGCGAACCCACTTGTCCGCTGGCAAGCCCCACTGGCGCTGGATGGTGTCGGCGCGGGCAAACAACTCCGCCTTGGATGGCCGCACCGGTGTGCGCTGGGCAAGTACCACGGTGTTGCCTTCGCGCGTGGCCTTAAAAGCCCAAATGGCTTCTTTGCCAAAGGCTGTAACCATGTTGTCCACACTGCGCTGAAAGCTTGACTTGTGGCCGAACAGATTGACCGTCATACAACCGTCTTCGGTCAGCACGTTGCGGCAATTGGCATAGAACTCGGCGCTGTCAAAGACCGGGCCTGCGGCCTCTTGGTCATACAGATCGACCTGCAAGGCGTCAACCGCGCCTTGCCAGCGTGGCTGCTGAATCTCTTGCGAGGCATCGGCCAGCACCACTTGCAAGCGACCATTGTCTTGCGGCAATTTGAACCAACCCCGGCACACGGCCACCACTTGGGGGTTGAGCTCAACCGCGGTGGTTTTCATGCGCACCACCTTGTGGCAAAACTTGGTCAGTGAGGCCGCACCCAAGCCCAGTTGCAGGGCTTGGCGCTTGGGGACGCCGGCAGGGTCAACAAACAGCATCCAGGCAAACATGCGCTGGATGTACTCATGCACCAGCACCAAAGGCGCATCAACCAGCATCGAGCCCTGAATCCAGATGCTGTCTAAATGGAGGTGCCGAACGGGCCCCTCGTCCGAGAAATTGACTTCAGGCAGGGCGACGGCGGGTTTTCTGAGCATAGGGATTTATACCAGTCCCCCGAGAACCCCTAAAATTGTGACTTATTTCACGAAATTTGAGGCACATTGATCCGTTCGGACTATTGGCGAGGTGCCGCAATACCGGCAAAATTGGTTCAAGATCACCTCTACTCCTGACTACTTGCGCCATGAACTTATCTAAATTTGCCTTTTTGGTTGCCTTGGCGCCTGTCGCGGCCGTGTCTGCCCAAACACAGACACTGACCTTTGCAAGCGGTGTTCCTGCCTCGCCCTACGTCACCCCAACGGGCGGGTTGACCAAGTACAACGGTGACTACGTTGAATCCAGCCTCACCTACAACACCAGTTTTGCTGGCAACTTGAAGGTTACCGGCTTCGCAACTACCAAAGTAACGGCTGTCACGCAGACCAAAGTCGGCTCAACATGGGGCGCTCCGGTGACCGGTCCGACCACCACCACCATCGCCAACAAATTGGTGATCCAGGACATTTCGCCTTCAAAGGGTGGGCTGGGGGTTGAATTTACAAAAGCCAACGACACGAGCCCCAATGGTGACAACGTCGGCTTTAAAACCACCAGCGTTGTAACGAACCCGACAAATAAAAAACGCGTTACAACCACCACGACCATTGCAGAGACACTCGACTTCCGTTTTGACAAGGCTATGTCTTTCAACTCGATCATGTTCAACGGCGACCATGTAACCGTGGGTACCGGTGCATTCGATCTGAACTTTCTGGGCTTGGACAACATCTGGCACGACCAGTCCTTTAACCTTGCCTCTGTGGTGAACTTCAGCAGCATGATTGGCACCGAGTTCAAGATCCGCGCCGAAAACCGGAACTTCTACGTCAGTGGCATGGTTGTGTCGGCTGTTCCAGAACCAGAATCGTTGGCGCTGATGCTGGCTGGCTTGGGCTTGGTGGGTGCTATTGCCCGCCGCCGCGCTGCAAAGATGGCGTAACTCGGTTTACCGAATAAGCAAAAGCCCCAGTCTTGTGACTGGGGCTTTTTTTATGGAACTGACACGGACGCTTAGTCCAGCAGCGCCTTCAAACGGGGCAAGGCCGTACAGGCATTGCGGGTCGTTGCCTGTGCCAAGTTCGCCACAGGCATCTTGCGCAATGCTGCAATGACCTCGGCAATGGCTGGGATCTGCTCCGGGCTGTTTAGACCCTGGGCCACGCCCGCTTCGCGCTGCTGCACGGTGGTGTAAAGCCAATGGGGAGGCATGTCGGGCGCATCGGTCTCTAAGACAACGGCGTCCAAGGGCAGCGTCTGCACCAAATGGCGTAACTGGTTCGCACGTTCAAAGGTCACTGCGCCGCCAAAGCCCAGTTTGAACCCCAGTTGCACAAACGCATTGGCTTGGACATCGCTGCCATTGAAAGCATGGGCAATGCCGTGCCACGGCAAATTGCCCTTGCCAACGTCTCGCAGGTGTTTCAAAAGCCGGTCGGCCGAGCGACGCACATGCAGCACCACTGGCAGGTCGTATTTGCGGGCCAATTGCAGTTGGGCACGGTAGAAGTGTTCTTGCTTGTCGCGCATCAAGGGCTCGCACAAAGCAGGCACAAAGAAGTCCAACCCAATTTCACCCACCGCGACCAAACGCGGGTCACCTTGGTGCTGCGCCAGCGCGGCATCCAGCCGGGTCAGGTCCTCGTCTGTGGCTTTGTCCAAGTACAAGGGATGAATGCCCAGGCAGTAGCTATCGCCCGTGGCGTGTGCCAGCAAACGCACGGTGTCGAAGTTGGCCACCTCAACTGCCGGAATGACGCAAAGTGCTACATTTTTAATAGCAGCTTGCGCACGTAATACGGGGGCTAGTGCGCCAAACTCTGGTGCATCCAGATGGCAGTGCGTGTCGATCCAGCGTACGTACTCCTGCATCGGCTGGGGCGTCATGACGCCCCCAGTTGTTCACGGTAGCTTCCCGGGCTGCTGCCAGTCCACTCCTTGAATGCATGGTTAAAGGCACTTTGGTTTTGAAAGCCCAGCAGGAAAGCAATATCGATCAAGCTCAAACTGCGCTGGCGCAAATAGTCCTTGGCTAAGTCGTTGCGGGTACGGTCCAGCACCTGCTGAAAACTGGTGTTGGCGTCGCTCAGCTTGCGTTGCAGGGTGCGCTGGGTTAGGTTCAGATCGTCTGCCACCAAAGACAGGCGCGCCCGGTCTTGCGACAGGCTTTTGGCAATGGCGGCCTCGACTTGGGCCACGATGCCCACATCGGCCTGTGCCCGAATCTTCTCGCGCAGCAACTGCTCGGCATGCTGTTGCAGCACCGGGTACAGGCCCACGTCGGCGTTGGGTACCGGCATGCTGAGCAAGATGGCGGGAAACTCGGCGCAATGGTGCGGCGCGCCAAACACCACCTCGGTGCCAAAGATGCGGCGGTGCTCGCTGGTGTCATCCGGCGCGGCGTGGGCAAACGACAAGCGCGCCGCCGGTAGCGCCATGCCCGCCAGCCAGTTGCTAAACACCCGTACTCCGGCAAACACACTCTCGGCCAAATGCCGACTGGCCTGCGGAAAGTGGCTGTGCCAGCGGTAATGGGCTGTATCGCCCTGCACCTCCAGCGCGGACACGCCCAAGTCATGCGCCAAACTCTCAAAACGCTGGGTCTGCTGAAACACGTGGCCAAAGTCGCGGCAGCTGAGCAAAATAAGCCCGTACACGCTGTAGGTGCCCAGCTTGACCCGCTCGCCCACATGCAGGCCAAAGTGCGGGTCGGCGGCCAGATCAGCACCGGCATCCAGCAGGCGCACAAAGTCGTGCGCGGCAATCGACTCCGGCAAAGGCGCCAGCGCGTGGTCTGGCAAACCCGCCGCCACTGCCAACGCGTGCAAAGACACGCCACGTTCTTGCGCCAGCTCCAACAGCGGCTGCACATAGGCGATCGCCACCCGTCCGCCGAAGCGGCGTGCTTCAACAGAGGAATGGCTTGGCATGATTGAACAACACGAATGGCATGAAAGCGAAATACAGCGGGGGCGTATGGGTCTACAGTGCGGGCAAGTGTAGCGCTGCATGCTGCACACCAACTAAAGGTACTGGACATGAAACGCTGGAACGGCTGGGGCGACGACACCATTGAATTGCAACTGAACGATGACGCTTTGCAGTTTTTGCAAGAGCGTATTGGCGCGGGCACCCCGCCGGTGGACGCCACGCTGGCCCAAGCCTGCAAAGGCATTCCGCCCAGCCGCTTGCCCAAACACAGCTTGGTCGATACCCGTGTTGAGCCCCGCCTGATCAATAGCCTGGGCCACAGCCTGCCCGATTGGCTGAAGATGCGCAGCGGCCAGGTGGGCACCGTGACCGACGGCGTGGCCTTCCCCGAGAGCAGTGAGCAGGTGCAAGAGTTGCTGGCCTATGCCAAAGACTGCGGCGCGTCTGTCATTCCCTTGGGCGGCGGCACCAGCGTGGTGGGCCACCTGACCGTGCCCGAGGGCGACACACCCGTACTCACCATCAACCTGTCGCGCCTGAGCCAACTCATCAACCTGGACCCCGAGGCGCAATTGGCCACCTTTGGCGCCGGCGTGTTAGGGCCTGACCTAGAGGCCCAGTTGCGTGCGCAGGGCTTCACGCTGGGGCACTTCCCGCAGTCGTTTGAATACTCCACACTGGGCGGCTGGGTGGTAACACGCTCGTCCGGGCAGCAGTCGCTGCGCTATGGCCGCATTGAGCAGCTGTTTGCAGGTGGCCGCATGGAAACACCGGCGGGCACCTTGACCATACCCACCTTCCCCGCGTCGGCCGCGGGCACCGATTTGCGTGAGATGGTGCTGGGCTCTGAAGGGCGAATGGGCATCTTGACCGAGGTCACGGTGCGTATCACGCCGCTGCCCGAACGCGAAGAGTTTCACACCATCTTCTTCCCCAACTGGGAGCAGGCGCAGGATGCGGTCCGTGCCATTGTGCAGGCCAAGCTGCCGCTGTCCATGCTGCGCCTGTCCAACCCGGTAGAGACCTTCACCACCCTGACCATGGCCGGGCACAAAACCCTGATTGGCCTGCTAGAAGGCTACCTAGGCCTGCGCGGCTGCAAGGGCGAAAAATGCATTTTGATGCTAGGTGCCACCGGCCGCACCGGCACCGTGGCCCACGCCTTGCAAAGCGCCATGCAGATCGCACGCGGTTTTAGCGGCATTGCCATCGGCCAGGCCATGGGCAAGAAGTGGAAAGAAAATCGCTTTCGCAACGTCTACCTGCGTAACGCGCTGTGGCTCAAGGGCTATGCCATCGACACGGTGGAGACCGCCTGCGATTGGGGCCGCGTCAAACCCATGATGCTGGCCTTAGAAGGTGCCGCCACCCAAGCCATGGCAGACGACGGCGAGAAGGTACACACCTACACCCACCTCTCGCACATCTACGCCCAAGGTGCCAGCGTGTACACCACCTTTGCCTACCGCTTAACCGGCAACTATGAAAAAGACCTAGCGCGCTGGCAGCATATGAAAGCTTCGGTCTGCCAAGCCATTGTGGCCACC
>JBBRNS010000118.1:0-11430 GCA_038230175.1 Burkholderiales bacterium | reverse complement strand
GTGCCGCCCCTGCTGGTGGTGGCACTACTGTCGATGTCAGCCGCGTCTCCGTCCGTGCGCTACAAGCTGCATGAGTGGCAGATGCGCATGCCCGTTCTGGGGCCCGTACTCAAAAAAATGACCATGGCCCGGTTTGCGGACACGCTGGCCTTGATGTATCGAACCGGCATCCCCTTGATTGACGGCTTGCTGTATTGCGAAGGCGTGACTACCAACATCGTGATCCAAAGTGCCATTCGTCGTGCCCGTGAACGGGTGCTCACCGGTACCACGCTGTCCGAGAGTTTTGCGGCCGAGGCACTGTTTCCTCCGTTTGTGATTCGCATGCTCAAGGTGGGTGAATCGACCGGTGCGTTGGATGCGTCGCTGGCCAACATCAGCTACTTTTACTCGCGCGATATTGATGAGTCCATTGCCCGCGTTCAGGCCATGATCGAGCCTGCGTTGACCGTTCTAATGGGCCTTATTCTCGGCTGGATCATGCTGGCAGTGCTGGGCCCGATTTACGACACCATATCCAAGATGAAAACCTAAGCCATGGCTTGTGTCCTGCACATCAGCGCGACCGGAAACATCTGGTGGGGCAAACGTTCCACCGGTTGGGTCCCATTGCCCCAGCCCGACAAGGGCCCTGTTTGGGCGCTGACCGATCTGGCCGAAGAGAGCTTCGTCGAGATCGCCGTGCCGCGGGTTTTTGGCAATGACCGGCGTAACTTTGTCGAACGCCAGCTCGCCAACCGCTTCCCGGAAACCCGCTTTAAAGCAAGTGTTCCGGCCCAGCGGGGGGGCGGCCTGATGGACCGCATCGCGCCACCCGTTGAAATATTGACCGCCATTGAGCCGGCCGACCGTGTGAATGACGCCTTGGTCGGACTGCAATCCCCCTTGGTGGGTGTGTGGAGCACATCAACGCTGCTCGCACAAGTGGGGTGCCAAAGGAGCATGCCTGCCAATTTGTTGGTCGTTTTGTCCCAACCATCGGGTATGCGTATTTTGTTCATCAAAGACCGCACCCCGGTACTGACCCGGCTGGTTGCGCGTGCAGAATCGGCGGCGGACCAGGCGGTCGAAATATTGCGCACCATGCGCCATCTGGAAAACACCCGCATGATCGATCGCGGGAGCCAGCGTTTCTCCGCCATGCTGTTGGGTGTGGCCGACGGCTTGCCCTCCATTCTGGCCCGTGACCGATTGGACGCGTTAGACCCAACTATCCTGCGCAAGGCCAAGCTCGAAAATGACTGGCAGCAAGCTTTGCTGACCTTAGTTTGCAAGAGCCCAGTGGGGCAACTTGCACCTATGGGCCTGCGCGAAAGTTACCTTGCCATGCGATTGAGTCGGGCGGCAGCGGGTGTTGCAGTCGTGTGTGTGCTGGCTACGATAGCGACTGCGGCAGGCAATGTCCGGGTCATTGTGGGGGACCATCGTGAGCGCAACCGCCTGGAGGCCAGCGTCGGCCAGCTTGACAACCAGCTCGCGGAAGTCGACACGGCCATCGCGCGTTTTGGGGTAGACCCTAACGTGCTGCGCCGAGCGCTGGGCGTGGACGACAGTGAGGTCGTCAAAGCCCCGGACTTGGCGGCAGACCTGGTTGATCTGTCGCACACCATCAGCCGACTGCCCGGTGCGCGCGCCAAAAGCCTGCAATGGCGGGTGTTGGATGCAGGTGAGGCTGCTTGCGCGAATTTGGCTTCAGCAACCGGCAGCGTTGGTGCCACTGCACCCGAGGTACCGGCTGACACCGAGCCGACCGCCAGTGCGGGAAAGACGGTGGAATTGAAGTTGGCCGTCGCATTGGCGCCCGGCGCCGGTCCCCAGCTGCGCCAGCAGCAGGCCAGCGACATAACCCAACAGCTCAGCAACACACCTGGCGTGCACGTATTCCAAGATCCGGCCAAGGCGCTGCGTGAGGGCGACCTGAGTGCCGGCTCCGCCCAGGCCGACACTGCCCAGGACCTCGAATGGTGCGCGTCCTTGTCGGGGACTCGCACGAAAGCCCAAGGGGCCAAGCCATGAAAGCCTGGCAACCCATATTGCGCCTTGCCCGTAAAAGCCTCTATGTGCTGGGCATTGTCTTGGTGCTATGTGTCGCGGTGGTGGTCGGTACCGAGTCGTGGGCTACCAAAGTCAATGCAGCGCTGGCGCAATTGCAAGCGAGTGTGCAAGCGCAACAAGACCAGCTTACCGCCAAGCAAAATGATTTGCTCAATATGCGTGACCATATCAAGCGGTTTGAAACATTGCGAACGCAGGGCATGGTGGGCTCGCCAGACCGCGCGCAATGGGTAGAGCAGTTGCAAACCAGCTACCAAGCCCTGGGTTTTGACAGCCGCATTGGTTACCAGTTGCTGGCGCCACAACCCTTGGTTGGCGCTGCCGAGCCGGCGTCCGATACCGAAGGCGAGGCGCCTGCGACCCAGTTCCATGACCTGAAATTTGAAATGCGCGACGGCCATGAAGGCGACTTGATCAACCTGATCCGCAGTTACCGCAATGCGGTGAAAGGCCGCTTCAGGGTGCAGAGCTGCGCGCTGGACGGTGCCAAGGAAGAGGGCCTCAATGCCAATTGTGTCCTGCGCTTTTTCAGCGTGCCACCGATGTCCCCCGTTGCCCCAGAAGCCGCACCCCAAAACTGAGCCACGCCACCATGCAGCCGCCGAATTTCACCGCCTTCAAATTTGCCCTTTATGCCGCCGTGTTGTGTGGCATGCCAGCCAGCGTGTGGGCGGGCCCGGTTGCCGGTCTGGAAACCCTTTTTTACACCCCCGCTGAGCGAGAAGCCATCAGCCTGCGCCGCATGGGGCAAGAAGGCACGGCCCCGGTCACGACCACGCGGTTGATGGGTGTGGTGCGCCGCGCCAACGGCAAGGGCACTGTCTGGGTCAATACCAATCCCATTCCCGAGGGTAGCCCTGGTGTCGGAACGATCCAGGCTGGCGGTGCAGTGGTGAACGGACGCCGCCTCCGTGTGGGTGAGGGCGTTGACACCACCACGGGCGCACGTGTTGACATCGTAGCGCCGGGCGCCGTAACCCAAGGGGGCAAGCAATGAACTCCGAGTTTGGTGAACTGGCCCAGGCCCGCTACCGCACCCGTAATAAGCGCCGCAAGGTTTATATAGTGGTGGGTCTGTTGCTCATCGCCCTAGGCTACCTGCTGATGGGCGTGAGCCCCGGCACGAGCACTGAGTGGGCACTGTTCCGTGTCATGGCCGGTTTGACTTGCATCATTGTTGGTTTTGGGTTGGCGGTGCTGCCCCTGATTGCCCATTGGACCCAGGCCGACTAGCGCCCTGAGCAGAGTCACCCATGCCCGCTGCCCCACCTTACCAGTCCTCCGTCTTGCTGGTTGAAGACGACGCGGCCCTCAGTGGCTACTTGGCATCCGCTTTGGGCAGCAGGGGCTATGCCGTGCAATGCGCCGCCGACCGGCCTAATGCTGTGGCCTGCATGGAGCAGGCCCATGCGCCAGCATTGGTGCTGTTAGACCTGGGTCTGCCGCCGCACCCAAGCACCATGCGCGAAGGCCTGCAAGCCCTGCAAGACATTTTGCGTGCACAGCCCGACACTAAAGTACTGGTGCTCACCGGCCAAGACGAAGCCGCCGCCGCGCACGAGGCCGTGCGTTTGGGTGCCTTTGACTTCTTGACCAAACCCTGCGCCTTAGACACCTTGCTGCAAGCCCTGCGCCGTGCCGACCTGTTCGCGCGGGAAGAGGCGCGCATGGCACTCAGCGGCGAGACCCGCCTGAGCATCACCGCCCGTATGGATGAAGGCCCCAAAGAAGCGGGCGCACAGGTAGAAGAGCAACTGCTGCGGCGCAGCTTTGCCGCAGCAGGCTACAACGTGACCGAAGCCGCCCGCCAATTGGGCTTGGCCCGCGAGCACGTGTACTACTACCTCAACAAATATGGAATTCGACGTCCGGACTAATCTGCCGCTGGTGTTTCTGGCGGCGGGTTTTACGCTGTGGGTTACCAGCCTGGCTTTGGCGCGCCGTGCGCGGCGATACCAGGCCAGCATGCAGGCCCTGCTGGAGTTGGCCAGCGCCCAGTGGGAGCCGCTTGAACTACCCGCCGCCGCCTGGCCCGCCCTGCACTCTGCCGGTTGGAGCGGCCTGCAGTGGTCGGGCGACTGGTATGGCCAAGCGGTGCAGGGCGCCCTGGGTGGCCCGGTTGCAGCGCTGGGCGCCCTCACTACCGCCCAACAGAACTACGAGTTGCGCAGCGGCGAAGAAGTGCGCCTGTTCATCACCCTGCAGCACAGCGCCCCTGGGGGAGAGCAGCGGCTGTTTGCTAACCAGTTGGCACAGGTTTTTTTGCTGCTGTTAGAAACCCGCTTGCGCGAACGCACCGGTGCCCTGTCGGCAGCCATGGCCGAGCGGGCACGTTTGTCACTCTACCTGCAGCACGACATGCGCAACCTGGCCCAGTGGGTCATGTGGGTCAGTGCCGACTTTGCCAACGCCCACACACCGCCAGATTTGTTATTGGCCGCGGAGCGCCTGCGCGACAACGCACCCATGGCCCAAACCCGCGCCCTGCGCCTGATCACCGCGCTGGGCAAAACCACGCAGCCCACACACGCTAGCCCCATCGCGCTGGGCGAAGCCCTGCAGCAAGCCGCCAGCTTGGCCGGTATAGAAATGGACATAGAGGGGGAAGCCACCGCCATTATTGCCCCAGTTCTTTTGGCCCGCGCGCTGGACAATTTGTTGACCAACCTGGCCGCCGATTGGCGCGAGGGCCTGACGCAGCGGCCCCATGCCACGCTGCACATGGATGCGGACATGGCAGAGATCGTGCTGTCCTGCCCCTTGCCTCCAGGTGGCATTGCCTTGCTACCAGAGCGGCTGTTTGAGCCCTTTGCCAGTGGCCGCCCAGGCGGCTTGGGGTTGGGCTTGTACCAAGCGCGCAAAAGCCTGCGCGAAGCCAAAGGCGAACTCCACGCGGCGGTCAACCAAGACCAGCTGCAATTTGTGCTGTCCATGCCCGCAGCGCACCAAGTGCCACAGGGTGCAGACGCGGCCGGATAGTGGTGCCGCGCGCAACGGTGTAAATTTTTCTGACACCTAAATACAAAGCCAAAGATTACATTTGCACCAAGCGCACCAATTGGCGGTGCACCGTGCTTCGTTAACTGAAAGGAAACATCATGCAATTGCGTAACAAGGCCCGTCAAGCGGGTTTCACCCTGGTAGAAATCGCCATCGTGTTGGTCATCATTGGTCTGCTGCTGGGCGGCGTGCTCAAAGGCCAAGAGATGATTGAGAATGCCAAGATCAAGAGCATCGTTGGGGACATGAAGGCCATCCAAGCGGCGTATAACGGCTATGTTGACCGTTACAAAGCCATTCCGGGCGATGAAACTACATTGACCATGTCGAACCGTGGTTGGCTTGGTGCAGCCGTTCCGGGAGTTGCAGGTAATGGTGTGTTGGCAATTAACGTAAACCAAACATTCACCAACGGCGGTGACCAAGCGGCATTTTGGCGTTCGATGCGTGCATCGGGCTTGGTGGCAGGCGACCCAACCGCTGCGGCAACAGTGGCTGGCTTGCCAACCCATGGCGGTGGCGGCTTGATTGGTGTCACTGCGGGCCCCGCTTACGGCATGGCCGGTCCGCTGGTTTGTGCGTCTGGCCTGACGCCCAAGCAAGCCGCAGGTATCGACAATTTGATTGACGGGGCGGGTGCGGCCAATAACTCGGGAACATTGCGTGGCGCCCTGGCCCCCAATGCCAATGTTTTGAATCCTGTTGCCGCTATTCCAGCGAGCACCCCCTATAACGAAACGGCAACCACCAAGTGGACCGTTTGCATGCCGCTGATCTAAGCGGCGCCGCAACCCCAAACACCGCCGAAGCGCATCCCGCTTCGGCGGGTTTTTACCCAAGCGCCTTCCCAGTCCGCTTTGGCAAAAATATGAATCAAATACCCGTCTAGCCCTCTAGAACATTGCGCAAGCAGCTATCATTTTTGCAGTAATCAATTAGCCATTGCCATGAGCCACACGCAGTCAAACCCCTCGCGCCGCAGCCGCTACAGCAGTGGTTTTACGCTGGTGGAAATGGCAATAGTGGTACTGCTGATGGGCATCGTCTTGACCATGGGCTTGCGCATGCTCAAGGCCACCCAAGACAACGCCGCCTGGAGCGAGACCCGTCTCAAGCAAGAACGCATCAAGGTGGCCTTGATTGGTTTTTTTCGGACCAACGGCCGCTTGCCCTGCCCCGATGCCGCTTTACCACCCACTGGCGTAGCGCCGGCCACTTGTCTGGCTGCGGCGGGGCGCGGTGTCCTGCCTTGGCGGGTGCTGGGGCTGTCGGTAGGTGATGTTCAAGACGGCTGGTCTAACTTCTTCACCTACCGGGTCGCCAATGCCACCCCGGCGACCAGCAAAAACTGGACAGTGAAGGCCGGTGCCACCGCCTTCAGCCTGCGCGAACTGACCCTGCCGTTGGCCACCTTTACTTTTCGGGAGCGCAGCGACGCCGGTGTTTTGGGAGCCGCGCTGGTGCCCAACCCGGTCGTCATGCTGATTTCACACGGCAAAAATGGCGCCGGAGCCCGCACGCTGCGCGGTGCCGCTGTGTTGCCCGCACCCGTGGGTGTGGACGAATTGGCGAACGCCACTGCTGCGTCTGTTTCTTTTGTCATGCGCACACCCAGCGAGGTTACCGCAGCCCCAGGTGGTGCGTTTGACGACGTGGTGACCTACATGACACCCAACCAATTGTTCCAACCCATGCTGGACGACAAAACACTCAAAGGCGTGTGCGCGGCCTATTGCGCGGTTGCCGCCCCCGGCTGCCCGGCTGCGGGCATCCCCATTGGTTTATCGAACCCCATTTGCCCTTAACCGGGTGACGCCCGCCAGAAAGTAAGCTGTTATGCAACGCACCCCACACCGACAACGCGGATTCACGCTGGCCGAGATGGCCATAGTGGTGGTCCTGGGCGGGATCCTGTTGGGCGCTGGTTTGATGGCGGGGCGTGGACAAATCAGCCGCGCACAGGCGCAAGACGTGATCCAAATCGTTGGCGACTTGCAGACGGGGTCCGCCAGCTTTAAGCAGCGTTACGGGTACTTGCCGGGTGACTGGATTTACGCTGCCAACCAGATTCCGAACGTTGGCGCCAGTCCAGGCAATGGCAACGGTTTGATTGCCGGTGGTATTACTGCCGCGGGCCTTGCGACTGCAGGTACGGAAGTGGCTGACGCCCCGAACCATCTTTACCAGGCGGGCCTTTTGGGCCGACTGGGTACCAACGCCCAGCAACGGATTCAGTCGCAGTTCGGCCCGGTGCACATGGTGCAAGCAACGGTGGCCACCACCAATGCGGCTTATCCTGGTGCATTCCCTGCGGTCAAAAACGTGATCGTTTTTTACAACCTGCCCTGCGAAGTGGTTCTGGATGTCGACCGTGCGCTGGATGACGGTGTTTCCAATAGCGGCAAAGCACAAACAAGTGTGCTTTGCACGGCAGGCGCCACTGCGGCGCGGTTCTTCGTTCCGCTGTGACCGGATTGCCGCTTAGCCCTATGTACTCGATGTCCCATTCCCGCAAGCGAAACCGTGGCTTCACGCTGGTGGAGATTGCCATCGTGCTGGTGATCATCGGTTTATTGTTGGGCGGCATTTTGAATGCCAAGTCAGTGTTGCGCAATGCGCGCAGCAAAGACACGATCAAGGCGGTGGGCGACTTCGCGGTCGCCGCGCAGCAGTTTCGCGACCGCTACGGCAGTTGGCCCGGAACCTTGCAGGGTGCCGTCCTGACCATTCCTGGTCTTACTGCCAGTTGTGTGGGCAATGCGACCGGCATCATCGCTACCGCCGCCGAGGTCGCATGTGCCAGCGAAGAACTGATTCGTACAAACATGCTGCGTGGCGACGCGCTCAACCCCATCATGCTCAACGCTGTGAATACCATCAGCTTTACTGGCGCGGCACCGGGCCTGGCTGGTATGGCGGGACTTCAAGCATTGGGCTGGCGTAACGTGGTTCGCATCCAGGCCATTGATTGCGATGTTGCTTTGCAAATAGACCGAGCCGTTGATGATGGCAGTTTGACGACCGGCAACTTTCGCAGCCCTACCGCTTGCCCCGGCCAAGATGAAACCAGAGCTGTCCTTAACGCCGTCCTTCGTATCAACTAGGTAGCAGCGTGGCGGTGGTCGAGGTGGTTTGACCGTTTTAGTTTTGCGTCAAGCGAAAGGCGCCCGGGAGCGGTTTATGCGATGTGCCTGGCGCGCCCACCAAGCCAATGACAATCGACGACCGACGTTTCCAGTCCACTAGTTGGGGTTGCTGCACAAGCCCGATTGCCCATAGAGGCTGATGACCCCGGGTGGTGCCAAGGTTGCATCCCCGATGTCTGCTATCGAAATGGGAAGTGTCAACAAGACGGATTGCGACGACTCGGTTCCCGCAACGGCGCCCCGGGCTGTCACGCGGACACTAACCCACGTTGCAAAGCGTTTGCCGTACTGCATTTCAAAGGTCGTGCGGCCCACGTTGTCGGTGGTGACGGTGGCTGGCGCGACGAGGCTGACGTTGCCGGGCTGCAAAGTGCCATTGCCATTGGTGTCTTCTCCGGCGTCCAAGCTGCCGTTTTTGTTGGTGTCTTCATTTGCGCACCCAGCAGGGACGCTGTACGTAGGGCGCCATTGGGCGGCACCGCCGTTGTAGGTCATGGCCCCTTTGAAATAGGTCTCGGGTATTGCGGACAGTGTCAAAGTCTGATTTGGAACCCCGATGCCGTTGGCGTCGGTCACATAGACAGCAAAAGTCTTGCTGTAGGTGGTGGCATCAACATCACTGACGGTGTTACTAAAGCTCAGCGTAATAAACAGAGCGGGGCCGCTGCCAGTGACTGAGCTGCTTGAACTTGCGGCTGCTTCGGCTGCTTGTTTATCGCGGTTACTGGAACCACCACATGCCGTAAGCATGACGGCCAGTGCAATTGCCAAAGGCACCTGAATCAAACGGCGAGAAGTGTGGTGACCGGAAGCAAAGCGCATGTTCATCTGGGTTCGCGTTGAGGCGCGTCTGTGTTGCTCTGCAGATAATACCTGCTGGGGCGAAATTGCGATAGCGCAAAAGCACCACACCGCGCGTAATGCGTGCTACCATTTTCGACACACCGATCAAGGATTTAGCGCATGAATATGGCCGCTGGCGCCCCCAATGCTCCCAACGTCTCAGACTCATCCCGGCCCGTTCCCGGCCGCCCTGAGAAGCTGCGCTTGGGTGACGTACTGGTGCAGCAGCGCCTGATCTCGCAAGAGCAGTTGCAGCAAACACTAGACCTGCAGCGCACCACCGGCAAGAAGATGGGCCGCCTGCTCATCGAGACCGGCATCATCACCGAAGAGCTGCTGGCCAACGGTTTGGCGCGGCAACTGCGCATTCCGTTCGTCAACCTCAAGACCTTCCCGTTTCGGGCCGACGTGGTCAAGCTGCTGCCCGAATCGGCCGCGCGGCGCTTCAAAGCGCTGGTGTTAGAAGACAAAGGCGATTCACTCTTGGTGGCGCTGGGCGACCCGCTGGATTTGTTCGCCTACGACCAGCTTGGCCGTTTGCTCAAACGCAACATCGCCATTGCGGCGGTGCCCGAGAGCGGCTTGGCGCTGGCGTTTGACCGGCTGTACCGCCGCACCGAAGAGATCAGTGGCCTGGCCCGCGAGCTAGAAAAAGACCTGAGCGACGCGGTGGACTTCGGCGAGCTGACCGCCAGTGTCGGCCTAGAGGGCGCACCGGTGGTGCGCTTGCTGCAGTCTTTGTTTGAAGACGCCATACAGGCCGGTGCATCGGACGTGCACATAGAGCCGCAAGAGTCGGGCTTGCAGGTGCGGGTACGGGTAGACGGCGTGTTGCAAACCCAAACCCAGGCCGACAAACGCATTGGCGCGGCGCTGGCCCAGCGCTTGAAACTGATGGCGGGCTTGGATATTTCGGAGAAGCGCCTGCCGCAAGACGGCCGCTTTAGTGTGCGCCTGAAAGACAGCACCATCGACGTGCGCTTGTCCACACTGCCCACGGTGTATGGCGAGGCGGCTGTCATGCGTTTGCTCCAGCAGGGCAAAGGCATGCGCCGCTTGGACACGCTGGGCATGCCTGCTGAGATGCTCAAGCGTTTTCGCGAGATATTGGGTCGCAGCGCCGGCATGGTGTTGGTCACCGGCCCCACGGGTTCGGGCAAAACCACCACGCTGTATGCGGCCATGGCTGAGATCAATGCCGAAGAGCTCAAAGTCATTACCGTAGAAGACCCGATCGAATACCGCCTGCCGGGCCTGACCCAGGTGCAGGTGAATGAGAAGATTGAGCTGACCTTTGCCCGGGTGCTGCGCTCGGTGTTGCGCCAAGACCCCGACGTGGTTTTGGTGGGCGAGATGCGCGACGCCGAGACGGCTGAGATCGGCATGCGTGCGGCCATCACAGGGCATTTGGTGTTGTCCACCTTGCACACGCGCGATGCGGTGAGCACGCCGTTTCGTTTGCTGGACATGGGTGTGCCGCCGTTTATGGTGTCCACCTCGCTGCAGGCAGTGATTGCGCAGCGGCTTTTGCGCCTGAACTGTACAGAATGCGCCGCTCCCCACGCCCCCACACCGCAAGAGAAGGGCTGGTTAGAGGCCATGCTAGAGCCAGGCGCCACGGTGAGCCCCAAACGCGGGCTGGGCTGCTCGGCTTGCAACGGCACTGGTTACGCCGGGCGCCAGGGCGTGTACGAGCTGTTAGAGATGAATGCCGAGCTGGTGCAGGTGGCTTCGCGCTCGGACCCGGCCAGTTTTACCCGGGCGGCGCGCGACTCGATGAAGGGCCGCACCATGGCCCACCATGCGCTGGAATTGGTGCGCCAAGGCAAGACCTCTTTGGCCGAAGCATTGCGCGTGGGTTTTGATATTGACGACGACAGCGACGTCAAAGACGGCAAGGGTTAAAACGCATGCCCATTTTTGACTGGCGGGGGCGCAACAACCGGGGTGAGGCGGTAAGCGGCAAGTTGGAGGCCATGACCGAAGGCGGCGTGGCCGACCAGCTCAAATCGATTGGTGTGGCGCCGGTGTTTATCGCCTTGTCGGCGGCAGAGGCCGAGAGCGAAGGCACGGGTTGGCTGGCCACACTCACCAAGAAGCCGGTGGACGACGAAGACCTGATGGTTTTTTCCCGCCAGATGTACACGCTGAACAAGGCCGGTGTGCCCATACTGCGGGCCTTTGCGGGCCTAGAGGCGTCAGCGTCCAAACCCGCCATGGTGGAGTTGCTCAAAGACATTCGCTCCAGCCTGGACCAGGGGCGTGACCTGTCGACTGCGTTGACACGGCACATTGACCTGTTTGGCGCGTTTTACGTGGCCATGATTCGGGTGGGTGAGATGAGTGGGCGCCTGACCGAGGTGTTTTTGCGCCTGAATGAACACAT
>JBBRNS010000117.1:0-11466 GCA_038230175.1 Burkholderiales bacterium | reverse complement strand
GTGTTTGCCTCGCTGGTGGTGGCCCGGGTGCTCACACCCATGATGGCGGCCTACATGATGAAGCCCAACGCGCGCCCGCACCAAGATCCGTTTTGGATGGCGTCTTACATGAAGGCCAGCCACTGGGCACTGCGCCACCGCTGGCTCACCATGGGCATGGCGGGGGCGTTTTTTATCGGCTCCATCATGCTGATCCCACTCTTGCCCAAAGGCTTTATTCCGCCAGACGACAACTCGCAGACCCAGTTGCGTATTGAGCTACCCCCCGGCTCGACCCTGGCGCAAACACGGGACGCGGCCGAGGCAGCGCGCCAGCTTTTAGCCAAGGTAGACCACATCCAAAACGTCTACACCACCATCGGCGGCGGCGCGGCCGGCACCGACCCCTTTGCACCAGCTGGCACTGCCGAGGTACGCAAAGCAACCCTGACCGTGCTGCTGACTGAGCGCGGCAAGCGCCCCCGCAAGCAAGGCATTGAGGCCAACATCCGCGCCGCCATGGCAGAGCTACCGGGCGTGCGCAGCAAAGTGGGCCTGGGCAATTCGGGCGAGAAGTATTTGCTGGTGCTCACCGGCGAAGACCCGCAGGCCCTGGGTGTGGCGGCAGCGGCGGTAGAGAAAGACCTGCGCACCATTCCCGGCTTGGGCAGCATTACGTCGAGTGCCAGCCTGATCCGCTCTGAGATCGCGGTGCGTCCTGACTTTGCCCGCGCCGCGGACCTGGGCGTGACCAGCACCGCCATTGGCGACACCCTGCGCATTGCCACCGTGGGCGACTACGACAACGCCCTGCCCAAGCTCAACCTGAGCCAGCGCCAGGTGCCCATCGTCGTCAAGCTCGATACGAGTGCCCGCCAAGACCTGGACCTGCTGGGTCGCCTGGCCGTGCCGGGAAGCAAAGGCCCGGTCATGCTCAGCCAAGTCGCCACGCTAGAGATGGCGGGCGGCCCGGCAGTCATTGACCGGCTTAACCGCGCACGCAACATTACCTTTGAGGTGGAGCTGTCCGAAGCACCGCTGGGGGACGTGACTGCCGCGGTGGCCAAGCTGCCCTCCATTTTGAAACTGCCCGCCGGTGTGAAGCAAGTGGAGCTGGGCGACGCTGAGGTCATGGGTGAACTGTTTGCCAGCTTTGGCCTGGCCATGCTGACCGGCGTGCTGTGTATCTACATCGTGCTGGTGCTGCTGTTCAAAGCGTTTTTGCACCCATTCACCATTCTGGCGGCGCTGCCCCTGTCACTGGGCGGTGCGTTTGTGGGGCTGTTGATTGCCGACAAGAGCTTTTCTATGCCCTCGCTCATCGGCTTGATCATGCTGATGGGTATTGCCACCAAGAACTCGATTCTGCTGGTGGAGTACGCCATCATGGCGCGGCGTGACCAAGGCATGAGCCGCATGGAAGCCTTGCTGGACGCTTGCCACAAGCGCGCCCGCCCCATCGTCATGACCACCCTAGCCATGGGTGCAGGCATGCTGCCGCTGGCGGTGGGCTGGGGCGCTGCCGACACCAGCTTTCGCAGCCCGATGGCAGTGGCGGTGATTGGGGGCTTGATCACCTCCACGCTGCTGAGCTTGCTGGTGATTCCAGCCGTGTTCACCCTGGTGGACGACATTTCTAACTGGTTTGCAGGCCTCACACGCACCAAGGAAACACCGCCCACGGTACAGTAAGGCATGCTGCATTCCCCTATCAAACACTGCAAACAGTGCGGAACCGCCGTGGTCTACCGCCTGCCCGACGACGGCGACACCAAACAGCGCGCGGTGTGCACCGCCTGCCACTTGGTGCACTACGAAAACCCGCTTAACGTGGTGGGCACCGTGCCCTACTGGGGCGAAGGCGGCGCGCAGGTGCTGCTGTGCAAGCGCAATATCGAGCCGCGTTATGGCAAGTGGACACTGCCCGCCGGCTTTATGGAATTGAACGAAACCACCGCCGAAGGTGCCGCCCGCGAGACGGATGAAGAAGCCGGTGCCCAATTTGAAATGCAAGGCCTGTTTAGCCTGCTCAACGTGGCGCGCGTCGGCCAAGTGCACCTGTTTTACCGCGCCAAGCTGCTGAGCGACCAATTCAACCCCGGCACAGAGACGATTGAGGCTCGCCTGTTTACCGAGGCCGAAATCCCCTGGGACGAGCTCGCCTTTCGCACGGTCAAAGAAACGCTGGAGCGCTATTTTGCCGACCGGCGCACGGGCCACTATGGCATCCATACGGTGGACATTACTTAGGTCGCACACCCACAGCACCATGACCAAAGCCCGCAAGCCTGCCAAGGCCAGCCCCCGTTCCCGCGCTAGCGCCAGCGCCAAGCCCAGCGCCGCCGCCCTGAGCACGCCGCAGCTCAGCGATGTGATCTTGGACTTGGTGCTGTCGGTGCCCGCCAGCCGCGAGCGCATGCGCATGCAGCCCGAAGAGCGCGCCCATCTGGTCGCCCGCAGTGCGTCGCGCAAAGCCAGCGTGATCTCAGGATCGCTCTCACTGCCGCCGGGCCTGCTCGGCTGGGTAACCGTGGTGCCTGAGTTAGTAGGCGTGTGGCGGGTGCAGGCCCAGATGGTGTCCGACATTGCCGCCGTCTACGGCAAGCGCCAAGGTTTGGGGCGTGAGCAAATGCTGTACTGCCTGTTCAAACACATGTCGGCGCAAATGTTTCGCGACGTGGTGGTCCGGGTGGGTGAACGGGTCATCGTGCGCGAGACGTCCATGCAATTTTTGCAAACCGCCGCCAAGAAGGTGGGCGTGGTGGTGACCCGCGCTGTCATTCGCAAAGGTGCCGCCCGCTTTGTGCCGCTTCTGGGCGCCGTCACCGTGGGGGCCTACGCCTACTTCGACACCATGCAGGTCGCCAAGACCGCGATGGAGCTGTTTGCACAAGACATTGTGTTGGACAGTAGCGAGGTGATAGATGTGACCCCAATCGAAGTCTAGCCCTCGCCGATATTGCGCAATCAGCTATCAAATTTGTAGTAATCAATGGACCTGTGGCATAACCTGGACTGGGTCTTGCCCCTGCGCACGCCGGCCCTCACACAACTGGCCATCGGTTTTTCTTGGCTGGGCTACAGCACCTTCATCCTGCTTTTCATGTCCATTGGTTATTGGACTTATAACCGGGCCATTTTTTACCGTTTGATGATTCTGGTGGTGGTCAACGCGATGCTGAACGCCTACGCCAAAGACTGGATTCAAGACCCCCGCCCTCCCCTTGCGATTCGCTTGGATGATCGGGTGCACGAAAGCTACGGCCTGCCCAGTGGCCACGCGCAATTGGCAGTGGTGCTGTGGATGTGGCTGGCATGGGAAGTGCGTCGTGCCTGGGTGTGGGTGCTGTGCGCCGGCATTGCGGTGGGCGTGGCCTTTAGTCGCCTCTACTTGGGGGTGCATGACCTGGAAGACGTGGTGGGCGGCGCGGCGCTGGGCGCACTGAGCTTGGTGGTTTTTGAGGCGGTGCGCTACAGGCAGTGGCGCTGGCAAACCGACTTGGTGTGGGCCACGGGCTTGGTGGCCGCAGTGAGCGTCGCGGCACTGGCGAGCTGGCGGGGCCAAGCGCCGGAATACATCCCCACGCTGGCAGGCTGGCTGGTGGCGGCCAGTTGGTGTGTGCGCTGGGATCAAAAGCAACTCCACTTGGCTATGCCCCACACCACCGTGCGACGCGTAGCCGTAGCGGTGCTGGGTGCAGCCCTATTTCTGGCTGAGCAAAAGGCGCTCCAATGGCTGGGCACGCAGCAAACGCTGCCGCTTGAAATGTGGGCGCTGGTTAAAGGCGTGGTGAACGGGGTGTTTGTTGTATTGGTGGTGCCATACGCCGGACAGGTGCTCAGGCTGGCTGAGTCGGCAACGCCACCGCGCAGCAGTCCTTAGGGTGCCTCTTTCACCAAAACCAGCCCACCTGCTCCACTGACAGCTGGCCAGGGGTGTTTACGCAATTGTTATGGGACTGAATGATGAATAGATTCGGAGGCGGCCTGGTTACCCTACTCATGTTTGCCATGGGCCTGGGATGTCTGAATGTGGTGTTTCAAGGACTGTTTGACGGATCGCTTAGTGGCGCAAAAGGGGCGACTTTCTCGTTCGCCTCCAAACCGGTGAAGTTCGTGTTGATTGAACTTTTCTGGGTTAGTTTTGGCCTGACTTTATTACTTGGCGCCTGGCGCGGCGCGTCCCGTCAAGAGTCGGATGACGAACAAGACCATGACGATGGGGTCACGCAACCGGTGCGACTCCCTGTGGAGGAACTTCGAACGGCCTCGGGTGTTTCAAGTAAGTCGGAGTCGGACCTGTCACGACATTCGCAGGACATGCCTATCGCAATTAACGGGAATCTGGATGTGGCTCCAAAGTCTGCAGTGCCAATCCCTTTGGAGCTCTACCCATCGCGCTTTTACGCAATTCTTGTGTTCGTACTGTTCACAATTTTTGCCATCAGCAGTGCTTTCACTGCGGTAGCTTTAACAAACATCTTCGGTAAGGCATTGGTCGTGATGATGGTTGCCCCCATCGTACTGGTCTATCTCAAGACAGTGGCCCAGTGCCTGCGGAATTTTTTCTGGACAGGTCCAGTGCTGGTACTTGATAAATTCGGTATTACCAACTATCGTAAAGGCGGCCATCTGATCCCGTGGACCCAGGTGGATGCCGTTAGGCTTGACGCGGTTTACTCTGCAACCTATCTGATCTTGAGGTTTAGGCATTCCAGCGATGTCAATACGCATTTTGGGAAAACGCGCTGGCTGCAATCCATCACAGGGCATCTTTTTTACAAAGGCTTTGAGGGACGGGTGAAGCTGACATCCCTTGTATTTACCCGGTCCGTAGTACTTCGAAAAGCGCAGGATCTCCTTCGAAATTCCCGCCGCTAAAAGCAAATCTCAGGCAAAACCAGTAAGGTCATTAGGGCAACCAATCTGGCCTATCCGGCACGGCCTACTTGCTCACGGATTTGCTGCAAAGCCGCTGGGTCGTCCATGGTCGTCAAATCGCCCGGGTCGCGCCCCTCGCACACCGCCTGAATCGCACGGCGCAGCAGCTTGCCGCTGCGGGTTTTGGGCAGCAAACTGACAAAGCGTACCCGCGCCGGACGGCCTACCGCACCGATTGAGCGCTCCACCACCGCCATTACCTCGGCCTCCAGTTTGGCCCGTGCAGCATCGTCTACCAGCACACTGGCGTCTTTGGCCACCGCAAACGCCATTGCCACCTGCCCCTTCAGCGCGTCGGTCACGCCGACCACCGCCACTTCCGAAATATTGGGGTGGCTAGAGATGGTTTCTTCAATCTCACGGGTACCCAGCCGGTGGCCTGCAACATTGATAACGTCGTCGGTGCGGCCCAGGATGAAGTAGTAACCATCGGCGTCGCGCACGGCCCAGTCAAAGGTGCTGTAGACCAGTTTGCCCGGGATGCTCTGCCAGTAGGTTTTAACAAACCGCGCGTCATCACCCCAAATGGTTTGCATGCAGCCCGGTGGCAGGGGCCCCTCAATGGCCAACACGCCTTTTTGGCCGGCACCCAGCAGTTCTTCGCCCGTGGACTCGTCCAGCAGCTTGACGTTGTAGCCCACCATGGGCACACCGGGGCTACCAAACTTGCTGGGCTTGTGCTCCACGCCATTGGCAATGCCCAAAATAGGCCAACCGGTTTCGGTTTGCCAGTAGTTGTCGATGATGGGTTTGCCCAGTCCGGCGCTAATCCACTGCGCAGTGGGCTCGTCCAGCGGCTCACCCGCCAAAAATAGCGCTCGCAGGCTAGAAAGGTCGTATTTGGACAGCAATGCGGGGTCTTGCTTTTTGAGCACCCGAATGGCGGTGGGGGAGCTGAACATGGCTGTCACCTGGTATTTTTCTACCAAGCTCCACCAAATGCCACCGTCTGGGCGTGTGGGCAAACCCTCGTACAGGATGGTGGCCATACCGGCAATCAAAGGGCCGTAGATGATGTAGCTGTGGCCCACCACCCAACCAATGTCGCTGGTCGAGAAATACGTTTCCCCCGCATTGCCGCAGTAGATGTGTTTCATGCTGGCCGCCAGCGCCACCGCGTAGCCACCGGTATCGCGCTGCACACCCTTCGGTCTACCGGTGGTGCCGCTGGTATACAGCGAGTAGCTGGGGTGGGTGGCCTCTAGCCACACACAGGGCACCACCGCATCGATGTGTTTTTGCTGCATAGCCGCCCAGTCATGGTCGCGCCCAGCTACCATTTCCATAGGAGCAAGCTGGCGGTCTACCATCAGCACGGCGCTGGGTTGGTGGCTAGCGATGCGCATGGCTTCGTCGAGCAGCGGCTTGTAAGGCAGCACCTTGCCAGCGCGCGAACCGGCGTCGGCACTCACAATCACCTTGGGGCTGGCGTCGTCAATGCGTGAGGCCAGCGAGCCCGATGCAAAACCGCCAAACACCACCGAATGGATGGCGCCTATGCGGGCACAGGCCAACATGGCAAACGCCGCCTCGGCCACCATGGGCATATAAATCAGCACCCTGTCGCCCTTTTGCACCCCCAAGTCCAGCAAGGTAGCCGCCATACGCTGCACCTGTGCGTGCAACTGGGCGAAGGTGTAGACCTGCTCGGTATTGGTTTCGGTAGAGACCGCGATCAGCGCGCGCTGGTTGGCCCGGTCTTTGAGGTGGCGGTCGACCGCGTTGTGGCACAGGTTGGTGGTGCCTCCCACAAACCAGCGGGCAAACGGTGGCTGGCTGTAATCACACACTGTCTTAGGTTGGGTGTCCCAATCGATCAGCTGGGCTTGTTCGGCCCAAAAGCCATCGCGGTCATCCAGTGAGCGGCGGTAAAACTCTGCATACGGGGTGGTGGGCGCCATGGTTTGTCTTCCTCGGGTGGTTATCGGCAGCCCCATTGTGGGCACCCACCTTGCAAGGGACTGACGGGTCAGCCGCCCCCCCCAAAGGGCCTACTTGATAAAGCTCTGCACTTCTTTGAATGCCGGGTGCTCGGCGCTGCGCAGCCATTCAAAAGCAACCATTTCGGTCGTCACCAACTCTGCACCGGCACCAGCCAGGCGGTCAAATGCGGCGTCGCGGTTGCGCTCGGTGCGCGAGGTGCAGGCGTCAGTCACCACCCACACATCAAATTCGTCTTCTAGCAGGTCCAGCGCGGTTTGCAGCAAACACACATGGGCTTCGCACCCGGCCAGCACAATGGTGGCGCGCTGCGCACCACCGGCGGGCTTTTGAAGGTGCTTGGGCAGGCTGCGGGCGTTGCCTTGCACTGGCTTGGCGGGTGGGCGCAACCACTCACCCAGGCCCTCTTCCACCCCGCTGAACTGCATTTTGGCCAACACACGCGCCGCCAAAGGGGACAGTGCGGCCTGCAATTCGGGCACGGTGGCGCCCAGTTTGGATGGGTTTTGCTCGGTCACGAACACCGGCACTTGGAGCGCCCCGGCCATCTGCGCCAAGCGAACCGCGTTGGCCATCACCGCGTGGTTATCGAACAAAACGGGCATCAACCGGACTTGGTAGTCCACAAAAACAAGCTGGGACGCTTCAGAGTCAAGCAACATGGGGCACTTTCAAAATAGGTTGTGCGAGAGCATAACCAATCACCACAGGCTTTGGAAACACCGCCAGCCCGTCCCCTCAGCAAGGCACCGATAGCCAATTTGTATTGAAAATCATAGGGTTACGCGTCTTTTTTAGCCCAAGCACTGACTTGACATGCCAAATTGGAACCGATAAGCTCCGCCAATGCGTTTTTCGGTCTTTGTTTTTTCTCTTCTTTTTGCTGCGCTCAGCCATGCTGCGCCCGCACCACAGCCCGACGAAATGGGCAAATTCATGAGCGAGCATGGCCTTATGGCCCGTATTGGTCAAGTGGGTGGCAAGGTTGGCAGCAAAGCGTCGGAGCTGGTCGTCAATGCCTTGTCCTTCCTGGGCGTGCCTTATAAGCGGGGCGGCAGCAGCGTTGAAACCGGTTTTGATTGCAGTGGTTTTGTGAAGGCCATTTACGAGCAAACCGCCGGCTTGGTGCTGCCACGGCGGGCTGAGCAACAGGCCGCATCGGCGCAAAAAATTGACCGCGCCGACCTACAACCGGGCGATTTGGTGTTTTTCAACACCATGCGCCGCGCCTTCAGCCATGTAGGTATCTATGTGGGTGGCGGCAAGTTCATCCACGCCCCCAAACCCGGCGCCGAAGTCCGGGTCGAAGACATGGGCATCGCCTACTGGACCAGCCGCTTTGACGGTGCCCGCCGGGTTGCAGTAGACCAAGCGCCTGCCCCCGCGCCCTAAGCACCCATTCGCTTCTTTCGCCGCGGGGATAGTCCAACGGCACAGCCCCCACATTACGAAAAGTACAGCGCGAGCAAGCCCAGGGTGGCGGGCACGGTTTGCACGAACAAGATCCGGATCTGCACCGTCGCCGCACCCCAAATGCCGGCGATCGCGACGCACGCCAAGCCATACACGGTGAAAGCCTGGGCCATTGCGGCGTCCGGCAACAAAAATCCACACGCCAAAGCGATGGCCAAAAAGCCGTTGTAGCAGCCCTGGTTGGACATGGCGGGCGCCATGATCTGGGCATGCTCTTTGCTCAGACCAAACACCTTGCGGCCCCGGCTGTGAAACAGCACCGTCTCCAACAAAAATATGTAGACATGAATCAACATAACCAGACCAGCAATGATTTGGGCAACGAGGTGCATGAGAACTTTCTATTGAATACGCGCGACGATACGAGGGCGATGGTTAAGCCACTAAACAAACCAGTGGGGCTGGGCCACGATCCGTTTGGCGAGCTCGTCCAATAAATCGTGGTCTACGTTGTCAACCGGCCAAGCGGCGGTGCTGATCTCAAATCCATCGACATTGGCCAAGCGAAAGGACAGCACACGCCTGTCATGGTCAGCGGTGATCATCAAATTGCCGCGCGCCTTGGTGGTGAATTCAAAGCGAATCGATTGCAGGGTGTTTTTTTCTGGGTGGCGCTGGTCCTTGCGCTCGTGCGCAACGTGTCCAAACATCAGCCGTTTCTCAATCCGTTCCAGTTCAGGTGAAAAGTTGACTGTTAGTTCGGCCGGGCTTGGTGCACCGACCATTGGAACAATATCCCAACCCATTGAAATGGTGTCAAACACCTCCCGGTCGCGCAGTGTCTTCTTGCGGGTATCGGCCCGAAAGTCGACCAATTTCATGGCGGGCCAAGCCGTTTTGCCATCCAGCGAAAACTTGGCCCCGGCCGGGCCAATTAAGCTGAGCTGCTTGGCCAATTCTTGCACGTAATACCAAACCGTCTGGCAGGCCACTTCGGTCTGTTCGGTATTGGCCTCCAGGTTTTGCAACTCGGACACTTGGCGACTTTGTGCTGCGCCGGCTTGCGATTTCAACTGGTTCAAAAAACTCACGATGCCTCCACGCGCCCTGGTCGGGCCAGAACATTCTAGCGGTGACTCGCCGCATTCAAACCAAAATTCAGCGACTGCACAACGCCAGAGCGAGCCGCCGAACCATTAACTTACGATTTATCGGCACGAATATTGAGCGTGCCAGAACGCTGGCCAATCAGCCGCGCCAGGAATGTCACCCAAGATTGGCTAACAACCCAGACAGCTTCTGCGGCAACTCCGCCGCGTGGCGCATCGACGCGCAACTGCCAGCCCCAAGCATTTTTGACATCGCCTTGGGATCACCCGGCGGCAATGTCAACGCACGCACCACCAGGCCACGTTGCCGCGCTTCCATGGCTGCACGGCGGAAGTCGGCGCTCAGGTAGCGGGGGTGCGGCACGTCAATGTCATGCGGCTCGCCGTCCGTCACCAACACGATCACCCTTTGCCAGCCGGGTTGGTGCAATGCATCTGCGGTGCAGGCTGCCACGGCGTGGCGCAGTGCCGCGCCCATGCGGGTGGAGCCAGCGCTGCGCAAGGCCGCTATGCGCCGCGCCACAACGGGTGCCTGGGCTGGCTCTTCCCAATCCTTAAGGCAAGGCATGTCCACGCGATTGCGACCGGCGGAGGAAAAAGCCCACAAAGCCGAGCGGTGGCCCAGCGTCTGCAGGGCGGCGCTGGCATTGAGCCCCGCATCGACGAATTCTTCAAGCAGCGATGTGCGTGCGCCTTCAATGTGGCGCGCGGTAGAGGCCGACGCGTCCAGTAGCAGAAATACCGCCAGCGGTGGCGCCGGGCGCAACACGGCCAGGTAGATGCGCGGATCCGGGGCCTGGCTCAGACGCCGTGCGATGCGTGCCTCGACCAAGGCGCCAAAGTGCAGGTCGTCGCCCTCGCGCGCACGGCGGCCGGCGCGCATGGCGGTGCCTTGCAACCTGGCCAAGGCGTTTACCAAGTGCCGTGGCGAACTGGTTGGATGAACCTTGAAGCCGTCCTCCAGCAGGTTTGGCGAAAACACCTTGCACCACGCGGGCCGATAGCGGCCAATCACGTCGTCCCATTCAGGGTAAACGGCCACGGGGGCTTCTACTGGCGTATCGGCACGGGCATCGGTCATAAGCGTTGGCGAAACCTGCACGACCATTGGCACTGCGGCGGCCTCGTCCGGCTCGGCCGAAGCGCCCTCACCGCCTTCCAGCGGCGTGTCCGACGGCGGCAGGTCGGTGTCTTGCAGCCAGAGCTGGCTGTTGTCGTCTCGGTATGCAGCATGCACGCGGTAGGTGCGCACATTGAAAGGCAGGCGCATTTGTCCGATGTCGGCACCGAGCAGGGACGCGGCCTGGCGCACGGCCTCAGGCGTTAGTAGCAAAGGACTCGAACCATCTGGCTTGAAAAACACGCCACGCGCTTTGGCAACCCAGGGGTGCGCGTCTGCATAGGTGGGGTCTAGCAGACTACGCGCGAGCCGCCCAAGCAAGGCTTCAAAGCCGTTTCCCTGTGGGGCACCAGGACCTTCATGAAACGGCAGCCATAGGGCGGGAAGACCCGGAAACTGTTGCACCGCAAGCCATTCGACACGCGCATCTTCCAACACCCCGAGTAGCGCTTGTTGCACAGGCTTCAAGGTGCCGCGCGGGACGGGCGGACCGCCAAACTGCCAATGCGCAGCAGCGTGGCTGGCAGCGGCCTGGCGCCAAGTTTCTTGTTCTGCAAAGGGCGCATGCAAGGGCAGGTGCAAAACCCGGGTAGCGCCCCCCGACAGTATGGGCCGCGGTGGTACATCGGCCTCACCCGGCGAAGCCTGTAGCGGCGCAATGCGGGGCGCCACATTCCATAGCGCGCACAAATAGGGCGGCAACGATGTTGGCAGAGCGACTTCGTTCATGGAACTGGGTAGCCTACCGTTCGGCAGTGGTGTTGCCCGCGACCGAGCCGCCTGAAAGCTAGCTGTTTGTTAAAAACTCGCATGGACAACGCCACGCAGTGCAACTGTGATGTCGGCATCGTCGGATAGCGGCGTGGCGATGGCCTGCAGGCAGGCGGCACGGGGTGAGAGCCCTTCGCGCAACAAGACCGCTGCATGCACGAGCATGCGGGTTGAGGCGCCTTCCTCCAGTCC
>JBBRNS010000116.1:0-11466 GCA_038230175.1 Burkholderiales bacterium | reverse complement strand
GCCTGATAGCCCTACCTGGGGCAATAAGGCCATACCCTTTTTCTTGGTGTGCAGCAGTCGGCGGGCAAATTGGATCATGCCCAGCCCCGCAAACCCGATGAAAAAGGGTATGGCCTTATTGCCCCAGGTAGGGCTATCAGGCCACAGGTATTCGAATGCTAAGCCGTTGAGCGAAAGCTGAAACAGAGTCCAGGCGCCGACGTACCACACAAAATACAGGTAGTTGATGTCCCGAATCGCAGTGAACACCAGCAGGTTGTAAAGCAACAGCGCCACTAGGATGCCGTAGTAGATGCCCAGGATGTACTGCTCTTCATGGTCCTTTGCAAACAGGGAGTCGGGGCTTCGCAGCACCAAGGGCACCTGCATTGAACTTTCGGTTCGGACTTTGACGTAAATGCGAACACTTTCGCCAATCGCCAGGGGCACATCAAACATGACGTTGCGGTGTTTGAACTCGCGTTTTTCAAAAGGCAATTTGTCACCACCCCGGCGCGTAATCATCCGTCCATCCGGGTAGACCATGTAGACATTGATTTGGTCTAAAAGCGGGTACTGGCTCTCAAGCAACCAGTTCTTAACGGTAGAGCTTTCGTTGGTGAGGTCAAACTGAAACCAGTAGGGAGATTTGGTGAAACTAAAGTTCGGCACTTCGTCTTGGCTGGCCGTAAACGGGTGGCAAACGTCACCTGAGCGAACCTCATCGAGGCTTTGGCGGCCATCGCGGTCTTCAAAATAGGAGAGGTGCAAACCCAGTGGATACACCTCCGTCCCCTCCACGAGCGTGACCGGATCCAAGGCCCAAGCAGCACTGGGCCACGCCGCTGCCAGCGACAGTAAAACGAGCACGCATAAACCCGCATGGCCAAGCCAATGGTGCATTCGGTTAAGGGCGGCTGTGACTCTGGCCATCGGATTCATAAAAGGGGCAGCTGAGAAAAACATTGGCGCGCGTTGGGGTGTCACTTGGCGGTGGAGGTCCCGGCAAGCGGTACAAAACTCTCAACCCGGTTACGCCCGTTGCGTTTGGCCTGGTACAGCGCTTGGTCGGCATACGCAATGAGCGACTCGCAGGCGACATCGCGCTCCGGAATGACGCTGGACACGCCGATGCTGATGGTCACCGGAACACGGACGCCGTCGATGCGAAAGTCCAGCGCTTCTACTGCCCGGCAAATGGTCTCGGCGATGTAGATGCTGCCTTCTAAATCGGTGTGGGGCAAGAGCGCAGAAAATTCTTCGCCACCGTAGCGGTAACACCGGTCAGCGGGGCGCTTGATGGCTTGCTGGATGGCTTGCGCCACCATCTTCAGGCAAGCGTCGCCGCCCAGGTGGCCGTAGGTGTCGTTGAAGTTTTTGAAGTGGTCCACGTCGATCATCAACAAGCCGACCGGGCTGAAAATACGCATGGCGCGCTGCCATTCGAATTCGAATTGCTCGTTGAAGTAGCCCCGGTTGTTGATCGCGGTTAGACCATCGATGTGGCTGAGGTCTTTGAGCTGCTCGTTCGCTTTGGAGAGTCCGAGCAAGGCCTCGTCGAGTTCCTGGGTGCGTTCTTGGACCCGTCGCTCCAGGCTTTCATTGGCCTCTAGCTGAATACGCTCGTTGTCTTCTTTGAGAATGCGCATGCGGTGGGCCAGGGCGAAGGAGAGCAGAATCAGTTCGACCGCAGATCCGAGCTGCATACCGTATTCGGTTGCCGTGTTGCTGGGCAAAACGCCAAAGGTTTTGAGCGTGTAGGCCACAATGCCCAGCAACAGTGCCGACCATGCCAGTAAAAAGAACGCTGCTTGGCGCACGCCGATCTTGAGCGACCACAAGCCAGCGCCGACAACACAAATAGATGCAAACAGCGATACGATGGTGCCGAGTTTCATGGCAATGGTGTAACTGGCCACGAGGGATGTAAGCATCGCAATTGCCGCCAACGCTGCCAACACTTTCAAAATCCGATCAAAGCGCGGCACATAGATTCGGGTTTGCAGGAACACGCGCGCAAACAGCACGATCGTCAATGCGGCATATCCGACAAAGAAGGGCGTTGCGATGTTCCCCCACTTGGGCGACTCGGGCCAGAGGTATTCAAACGCCAAGCCGTTAAGGGACATCTGAAACAGGATCCAACCGACGATATACCCCACGTAATACAGATAGGAGATGTCTCGGATCGACACAAATATCAACAGGTTGTACAGCAGCATGGCTACCAGAACGCCATAAAAGAGGCCCAGTGCCAACTGCTCTTCATGGTCTTTGGCCAGCAGGGCCCGTGGGCTGCGCAGGAATAAGGGGACTTGTAAGGAGCCCTCGGTGCGCACCCGGATGTAGACCCGCACGCTCTCACCCATGGCCAGCGGCACGTTGAACATCACGTTGCGGTGTTTGACGGCGCGCTTGGCGAACGGCAGCTTGTCTCCGCTGCGGTAAGTCACCACGTTGTTATCAGCATCGATGAGATAGGCGTTAATGCTGTCCAGCGGCGGGTAGAGGCATTCCAGCAGCCAGCGTTGCACCGGTGAGTCTTGGTTGTGCAAGTCCAGACGGAACCACAAAGACGACTTGGTAAAGCTGAAGCTGGGTACGGCTTTGTCGCTTGGCGTGAAGGCTTGTAGGGTTTCTTCCTCCAGCACTTCTTGCAGGCTCAACCGGCCTTCTTTGTCTTCAAAATACGACAGATGCAAACCCAGGGGGTAGTTCTCAGTTCCATCCACCAGGTTGAGTACCTGCGCGGCAAAGGCATTGCCCAGCCCACCGAGCAACAGCGCCAAGAGGAGTATCGCGGTTGCCCACTTAGCGCGCCAATGCGCGATACAGGCTGCCACGGTGGCTATTGTCATAGGATGCAACGACCCTGCGTGGGAGCTATCCGACGGGGCCAGGAAGCAGATGTCATCGTGTCTATGCGCTCATTTTTAAGGTATCAAATGAGGCTATCACATAAATACCGAACGGCATGCTGGTAGTTGCATGGGGATCTGCCCTAAGTGCACGATACGCAGCCCGCGTTGGTGGCGTGCCACACGCACCGTGGCACGGCTGACCACCCACGATTAGCACGGCCAGGTGGATCCTTGTTCTGGCACCATGGCGTGCCAGCCGAGTTCGTGCTGGATGCGCGCGCGCAGCGCATCAGAAGCTTGCATTTCCCCGTGTACAACATAGACTTGGTCGGGCGCTTGTGGCATGGTGCGTAGCCACTGCATCAGCTGTCCAGAATCTGCGTGTGCAGACGCAGATGCAAGTTGTACAACCTCGGCATTGACCTCGACATCATGGCCATGGATTCGGATCGATTTAGCGCCGCCAACCAGACTGGCACCCCGCGTGCCAGGCGCCTGGTACCCCGTCAAAATGATCATGTTGCGGTGGTTGCCAGCGCGCTGGGCAATGTGGTGCAAAACCCGCCCGCCCGTTGCCATGCCGCTAGCAGACAAAATCACCGTGGGACCATGGCGGCTGGAGAGCGCCTTGGACTCATCGGTGCTGGCAATCATGGTCGCACCTTGCGACAGCGCTTTGGCTTCTTTTGCATTGAGGCGGTGCGCGCCTAGGTGCGCCTCAAACAGGTGGGTGGTGTGGACGGCCATCGGGCTATCCAAGAAAACCGGCAAGCCATGGGGTATTTCCCCACTGGCTTTGAGCTGCGCAATGGCATGCAGCACCGCCTGCGCACGGCCTACGGCAAACACTGGGACCACCGCCACGCCACCGCGTTTGGCAACCCGGTGTAGGGCTGTGCCCAATTCTGCCAACAGCGTAGCTTTTGCATGTTCGCGGTCTCCGTAGGTGGATTCAATGAGTACGGTGTCGGCCGCTGGTGCGGGGGCGGGCGCAAACATCAGGGAGTCGTCTGGTCGCCCCAGGTCGCCGGAGAACAATATGCGCCGTCCGCCGACCGCGAGAAAGACGCTGCACGCACCCAAAATATGCCCCGCAGCGCTGTAGGTGACCCGCCAGCCCGGTATGGGCTCAAAGGTGACTCCCACTTCGGCTGCATGGATGTGGGTAAGGCAGTCCAAAGCATCTTGGCGGGTGTAGAGGGGCAGGGCCGGTGCGTGTTTTGCGAAGCCGTGGCGGTTGGCAAATGCGGCATCTTCTTCTTGAATGTGGCCACTGTCGGGCAGCAAAATTTTGCACAGGGCCTGCGTGCCGGCCGATGCATACACTTTGCCAGTAAAACCTTCTTTCACCAGCAGTGGCAGGTAGCCACTGTGGTCTAAATGGGCATGGGTCAGAACGACGGCGTCGATTTGGTCTGGGGCAATGGGCAACGGTGTCCGGTTGCGCAATCGCAGTTGTTTGAAACCTTGAAACAGCCCGCAATCGACCAGCATGCTGCGACCCTCGTGGCGGACAAGGTACTTGGAGCCGGTGACGGTATCGGCCCCGCCTAGAAATGTGATGCTAACGCCCATGTGCTGCTACTTCGTTCGTGGCAGCCCATTCCTGAACAGAAATAAAAATGCCGCCCAGTCCTTTATAGACCGGGCGGCATCGATTGGTGCAGCGCGTGCGGCGTCTTATTTGACCTGTGTCAACTGAATAAACTTTTTAGGCGGTCGGTCCAGCTGTCGCCGGTTGGGGAATGTTTTGTACCGCCTTTTTTGAAAGAATCATCGAGCTCACGCATCAGGCGGCGTTGGTGTTCGCTGAGCTTAACGGGCGTTTCCACCGTGATGTGGCAGTACAGATCACCCGGATAACTGGAGCGCACACCTTTGACGCCTTTGCCCCGCAGGCGGAACTGCTTGCCGGTTTGGGTGCCCTCAGGGATGTCGATGGCCGCCTTGCCCGCAAGGGTCGGTACATCAATTTCGCCGCCCAAAGTGGCGGTGGTCATGCTGATGGGAATGGAGCAGTGCAGGTCATCGCCTTCGCGCTCAAAAATGTCATGTTTTTTGAGCCGAATTTCGATGTACAGGTCGCCCGCAGGGCCGCCATTGGTGCCAGGCTCACCGTTGCCGGTGCTGCGAATCCGCATGCCGCCGTCGATGCCAGAAGGAATTTTGACTTCCAGTGTTTTTTGCTTTTTGAGCTTGCCTTGACCCTGGCAGCCCGTGCACGGCTCGGGAATGACTTTGCCGTTTCCGCGGCAGGTGGGGCAGGTTTGCTGGACGCTGAAAAAACCTTGGCGCATCTGCACCGCACCCGAACCCGCGCAGGTACCGCAGGTTTTGACCTGGGTTCCGGGCTTGGCGCCACTGCCTTTGCAGATGTCGCAGGCCTCCCAGCTGGGAATGCGGATTTGGGCGTCTTTACCTTTGGCCGCTTCTTCCAGCGTGATCTCCATGGCATAGCTGAGATCACCGCCACGAAAAACCTGCCGGCCACCAGCGCGCCCGCCGCGCTGTTGGCCAAACATGTCACCAAAAATGTCGCCAAAGGCTTCGGCAAAACCGCCGTACCCTTCGCCGCCAGGGCCGCGCATATTGGGGTCAACGCCTGCATGGCCATGCTGGTCGTAGGCCGCACGTTTTTGCGGGTCTGACAGCATTTCGTAGGCTTCTTTGCATTCCTTGAACTTGTCTTCTGCCGCCTTGGACGTGTCGCCCTGATTGCGGTCAGGGTGGTGCTTCATCGCAAGTTTGCGATAGGACTTTTTGATGTCCTCGTCGGAAGCGTTTTTAGGAACGCCCAGAACTTCGTAAAAATCTCTTTTAGCCATGGTTGCCAGACTGTGTTGGTCTTTGATTTACTGCGAATACTTAATGCAAAAAGCCACGCTGACGTTTCCGGTTGGACGCGTCAGCGCGGCGAGCCATATGGGCACGCTAACGCGTGAACCCTTAGCCCTTTTTCACTTCCTTGACTTCAGCGTCTACCACGTTGTCGTCTGCCGCCGCTGCGCCGCCGGAATGGCTCGCTGCTTGTGGCTGTTCTCCAGCCGCGTCTGCGCCGCCGTCAGTAGCCTGCTTGGCTTGCGCATCGGCATACATCTTCTCGCCCAGTTTTTGACTGGCAGCCATAAGGGCGGTGTTTTTCTCATCAATGGCCGCTTTGTCGTCGCCTTTGATGGCGTCTTCCAAGTCTTTGGTCGCCGCTTCGATTTTGGCCTTTTCGTCTGCGTCGAGCTTGTCGCCGTATTCGGCCAGGTTTTTCTTCACGCTGTGCAGGTTGCTGTCAGCTTGGTTCTTGGACTGAACCAGCTCCAGCTTCTTCTTGTCGTCAGCGGCATTGAGCTCTGCATCCTTCACCATTTGCTGGATCTCTGCTTCAGACAAGCCGGAGTTTGCCTTGATGGTGATCTTGCTTTCCTTGCCGGTACCTTTGTCTTTGGCGCCGACATGCAAAATGCCGTTGGCATCAATGTCAAACGAGACCTCAATCTGGGGTGTTCCACGCGCAGCAGGTGGAATACCTTCGAGATTGAACTCACCGAGCATCTTGTTTCCAACGGCGATTTCGCGCTCGCCCTGAAACACCTTGATGGTCACTGCGGGCTGGTTGTCGTCTGCCGTAGAAAATGTCTGCGCAAACTTGGTCGGAATGGTGGTGTTCTTGGTGATCATCTTGGTCATGACACCACCCATTGTCTCGATGCCCAGCGACAGGGGCGTTACGTCTAGCAGCAGCACGTCTTTGCGGTCGCCGCTAAGGACTTGGCCTTGAATGGCTGCGCCAACCGCAACCGCCTCGTCGGGGTTCACGTCTTTGCGGGGCTCTTTGCCAAACAGTTCTTTGACTTTCTCCTGCACTTTCGGCATACGTGTCATACCACCCACCAGAATTACGTCGTGGATGTCGGCTACGTTTACGCCAGCGTCCTTGATGGCAGTGCGGCAAGGGGCAATGGTGCGTTCGATCAATTCCTCAACCAAACTTTCCAATTTGGCGCGGGTAAGTTTGATGTTCAGGTGTTTGGGGCCTGACGCGTCGGCTGTCACATACGGCAGGTTGATGTCGGTCTGCGCGCTGCTGGAGAGCTCAATTTTGGCTTTTTCGGCGGCTTCTTTCAGGCGCTGCAGGGCCAGCACATCCTTGCCCAAGTCTACGCCTTGTTCTTTCTTGAACTCGGTAATGATGAAGTCGATGATGCGCTGGTCAAAGTCTTCGCCGCCCAAGAAAGTATCGCCGTTGGTGGACAACACTTCGAATTGCTTTTCACCGTCGACGTCAGCAATTTCGATGATGGACACGTCAAAGGTTCCGCCTCCGAGGTCATACACCGCAATTTTGCGGTCACCTTTTTCATTTTTATCCAGTCCAAACGCCAAGGCTGCAGCGGTGGGCTCGTTGATGATGCGTTTGACATCCAGGCCCGCAATACGGCCAGCGTCTTTGGTCGCTTGGCGCTGTGCGTCATTGAAATAGGCTGGAACGGTGATGACCGCATCGGTTACTTCTTCGCCGAGGTAATCTTCCGCGGTCTTTTTCATTTTGCGCAGAATGTCGGCGCTAACCTGCTGCGGTGCCATCCGGTTGCCGCGCACCTCCACCCATGCGTCGCCGTTGTCGGCAGCCGCAATTTTGTAAGGCATCAGATCGATGTCTTTCTGCACTTCTTTTTCTGTGTACTTGCGACCAATGAGGCGCTTGACTGCATACAAGGTGTTTTTGGGGTTGGTAACCGACTGGCGCTTGGCCGAGGCACCTACCAGTACTTCACCGTCTTCTTGGTACGCAATGATGGACGGGGTGGTGCGTGCACCTTCTGCGTTTTCAATCACTTTGGGCGTATTGCCTTCCATGATGGCCACGCATGAATTGGTGGTTCCGAGGTCAATTCCGATGATTCTTCCCATGGTCTACTCCTGCTGATTTTTAAAAAAGGTTCTGATGAAGACAACTTGATGCCAATGGCATAGATTTCAAGTGCCAGATGAAGGAATGCGGCAGAAACGAAACCAAGTTCGCTCTGCGGCCTGCGACGTTACGATTTCGGGGCAGAAACGGTTACCAAGGCAGGGCGCAAAATGCGGTCCGCAATGGAATAGCCTTTTTGCAAAAGACTCACAACGGTATTGGCGTCATGCTCAGATGGAACGACGCTGATCGCCTGGTGCTGGTGTGGGTCGAACGCCGTGCCTGCAGTGGGTGCAATCGCCACCACCTTGTTGCGCTCTAGGGCTGCAGTCAATTGGCGCAGGGTGGCTTGTGCGCCTTCACGGATTTGCTCAATCGTGGCGTCTTTGATCATGAGGCCGGCCTCTAGGCTGTCTGCCACCGGCAGCAGGCTATCGGCAAAATTTTCAACCGCGAATTTTCGGGCCTTGGAAATTTCTTCTTCGGCGCGGCGGCGGGCGTTCTCGGCGTCGGCCTTGGCGCGCAGGTATTGGTCGGCAAGGTCGCTGCTCTTCGCCTTCAATTCGGCAAGTTCGGCTTGAACTTCGACCAAGGCATCGGCGCTTGACGCAGCTTGTCCGGAAACCATATCCTGGGTGCTTTGGTAGGCAGCTGCAGAGGGGGACGCGTGGGGTGTAGACGGTGTATCAGACATGCGCTAATAAAAGTAAGTAGAAGGTTATCCAAGACATCTTGGGGCGGAACCTCAAAATTCAAGTGGAGGTTGTATAAATTTGTCCCCCGCTTGTGCGCGATGTCCGTGGGTTAGGCTGATGTGGCCAGCAGCTCGACGTCGAACTTGAGTGTGGCATTGGGCGGAATGACACCGCCTGCACCACGGCTACCGTAGCCGAGTTCTGCGGGAATGATGAGGGTGCGGGCACCGCCAACCTTCATTCCAGCAACGCCTTCGTCCCAGCCGCGAATGACCATGCCGGCGCCCAAATGGAACACAAAGGGGTCGTTGCGGTCTTTGCTGGAGTCGAATTTTGCGCCTTGGGTGGCGTTGTTGTAGAGCCAGCCGGTGTAGTGCACGGTGACACTTTGTCCTTTGGCGGCTACTGCACCACTGCCCTCGGTGGTGTCGAGGTATTGGAGGCCTGTGGGGGTAGTCTGCATTTGAATTCCTTGGGGTGATGGTTGTGTGCGGCGCGTGCTGCGCACCATGGCTGTCGCCGTGGGTTGCAAAGCCGTAAATTATGCCGCAGACAAAAAAGACAGGTCCAGCCTGTCTTTTTTCATTGGGCCAATCAGGCCTGTGGCGAATTTATTTTGCCTTTTTGGCCTGGCCAGACGACCACTTGCCAGCAAAGGCTTGTAGATCGCCCATGCGTTTGAGTAAATCTGCCCCGACGCCCGTAACCGAGTAGCCCTCGCCACCGTGGGTCATGAGGCCTGCTTCGCGTAATTCTTTGATGCGGGTGTTGAGGGTATTGGGTGTAATGCCGCCCACACTGTCTTGCAAAAGACGAAAGGTTTGGGCATGTCCATCCTTCAGTGCCCAAAGAACACGCATGGCATAGCGAGACTCCAACAAGCTTAGAAGCTGGCTGATGGCGACCGATTCTTTCGAACTCATTAACGACCCCTCTTGGATGCAGATTTTTTAATCGGATTGCTCGTCAGCCGTGGGGCTGTTCGGAGCGAATTGACCGACATGTTGAAGCAGTTGGGGACTATATCGCAATTTATGGTCTGCTACAAGATTCATAGCTTGACGCTGCGGTTGAACGCGCGGGCTGGGTCAAACTGTGGCGTTTTGGCAAATGCCGGGTGATGTTTTGCAGGGATTGGGGCTTTCGCCATCTGAATGGTCGCTGATGCGCTCTTGTCAGTGGCAGGTAGAAATGCTAACGTCAACGCAGTTTCCCACTATTTTTTTGCTGGGTGCAGGAGGAGTCCATGGTATTTAATTTTGAGCAGGTCCACAACTACTATGAGCGGCTCGTATTTGAGGAGGTGGCGCGGCGTTCGGAGGCCAACCCCGCATTTACCAGCGACATGCTTGCCGATGTCGCCTGTGTTGCATTAAACAGGCTGCCATCACGCTACGTGCGCCACGATGTGGACTTGATGTTTTATCTGACAGAACACGAGCGCCACGCCATTGATGTGTCGCTCGAAGAGGTGCTCCAATTTGCGTTTCGGTTCGTCAAAGAGCGCGCTATAAAATGACGGTCTACAGGGTCGCTTGCACCTTGGCGTAAAGCGCGGCGGAGACCTCAGGCATAACGCCAAACCATGCTTCAAATGCCGGGCGTGCTTGGTGCAACAGCATGCCAAGGCCATTGACCGTGGCATTGCCGCGCGACTTGGCTGCTGCCAAGAGTGGTGTTTCTAAAGGCACATAAATGATGTCCGACACCAACGCACCAGCGGGTAGGTGGTCCAGCCGCAAGTCCAAGGCGGGCTCGCCGTGCATGCCTTGGTTGGTCGTGTTGACCAGTAGGCTTACGTCAGCCAGCGCATCATGCCGCTCACCCCAAGCAATGGCCCGCACTTGCGGGCCGAGTTCCTGCGCCATGCCATGGGCTTTGTCAAAGCTGCGGTTGGTCAAGCGAATCTCGCGGGCACCGTTTTCGATCAGCGCAACAATGATTGCCCGTGCAGCACCACCAGCACCTACAACGGTGATGGGGCCAGCGTCGGCTTTCCAGTTGGCCTGTGCTTCGTACAAACTCTGGATGTATCCAAATCCATCGGTATTTAAACCGGTGAGCGAGCCGTCAGGTTCCACCACCACGGTATTGATCGCGCCGATCCGCCGCGCCAGCGGATCAATGCGGTCCACCGATTTCAATGCCTCCACCTTGTGGGGAATGGTGAGGTTGCAACCCGCGAATCCAAGAACCGGCAGGCTGCGCAGGGCTGTTGAAAGCTGACCGGGTTGCACCGGGAGCAGAACGTAAGCGCCCTTTAGCCCATGGTGTGCAATCCAGTGGTTGTGGATGACCGGTGACCGCGAATGCGCCACCGGCCAACCCATGACACCAGCTAGCTTGTAGGGCGCCTCTATTGCCATTGAGAAGAACTCGCAATTTTTCTCAGGGCCGCCCCAAGAAAAATTAGCCTCCCTGGCGGGTAGCGACCCGCGTAGCGGTGGAGCGTGGGGGCCACAAATTTACAGGTTGTCGGTAAAGCTGCGCAGCTTGTCCGAACGCGAAGGGTGCTTGAGTTTGCGCAACGCCTTGGCTTCTATTTGGCGAATACGCTCGCGCGTCACGTCAAACTGCTTGCCCACTTCTTCCAGGGTGTGGTCGCTGGTCATCTCGATACCAAAGCGCATACGCAGCACCTTGGCTTCGCGCGGCGTCAGGCTATCCAGAATGTCTTTGACCACATCGCGCAGACCCGCTTGCATGGCAGCTTCCATCGGTGCGGTGTTGGCGCCGTCCTCGATGAAATCGCCCAAGTGGCTGTCGTCATCGTCACCAATCGGCGTTTCCATGGAGATCGGCTCTTTGGCAATCTTCATGATCTTGCGGATCTTGTCTTCTGGAATCTCCATGCGTTCGGCCAAGACCGATGCATCGGGCTCAAAGCCGAACTCTTGCAAATGCTGGCGGCTGATGCGGTTCATCTTGTTGATGGTTTCGATCATGTGCACCGGAATACGGATGGTGCGCGCCTGGTCGGCAATGGAGCGGGTGATGGCCTGTCGAATCCACCACGTAGCGTAGGTCG
>JBBRNS010000115.1:0-11574 GCA_038230175.1 Burkholderiales bacterium | reverse complement strand
GTGGCTGGACCGCTTGCAACCAGAAGATGGGGATTCCGATGTTAGGCGTTGAAACCTTTCTAGAGGTGGTGCACGCCGCACCGCTGGTTGCCATGGACCTGTTGATCGTGAACGAAGACAACCAGGTTCTCTTGGGCATGCGCAACAACCGCCCGGCGCAGGGTTTCTGGTTTGCACCCGGTGGGCGTATCCGAAAAAATGAGTCCATGCAATGTGCATTGGCACGGGTCGCTGCGCAAGAGCTGGGCCTGCGACTGGCTGACTTGCCTGCACCGGTAGCGCTGGGCGCCTTTGAACACTTTTACCGGGACAGTTTTGCGGGCGATGTGGGCGTGACCACCCATTACGTCGCACTGGGCAACTTGATTCGCCTGTCGGCTGCCACTGTGCTGCGAATGGCGGACACGCAACACGCTGAGTTGCGCTGGTGGCCACTGGCGCAAGCCCGCGCTTCTGAAGAGGTTCACCCCTACACCAAGGACTATCTGGACACACTGATGCACAGATAACTATCAAATTTATAGCTTCTTGGCCAGCAAATACGAGGGCTAAAGGGCATTTTTCTTCAAGAATAGAGTTGGCGATGAAGTTGACGGTTATTGGTACTGGCTACGTGGGCCTGGTTTCGGGTGCATGCTTTTCAGACATGGGCAATGAGGTGCTGTGCCTGGATGTAGACCCCGCCAAGATCAAACTGTTGGAGGACGGGGGCATTCCGATATTCGAGCCCAGCCTTCAAGAAATGGTGCACCGTAACGTGGCCGCAGGTCGCCTGCACTTCACCACCGACATGCGGCGCGCAGCCCACTTTGGCACCATACTGTTCATCGCGGTGGGTACTCCCCCGGGCGAAGACGGTTCGGCCGACTTGCAATATGTACTGGCCGCCGCCCGCGGCATTGGTCAGTACATGACGGACTACAAGGTGGTGGTGAACAAGAGCACCGTGCCGGTGGGTACTGCAGACCGTGTTCAAGCGGTTATTCAAGAGGAGCTGGCAAAGCGCGGCGTAAATCCACCCTTTAGTGTGGTCAGCAACCCTGAGTTTTTGAAAGAAGGCGCCGCTATTGAAGACTTCATGCGGCCAGATCGCATTGTGCTGGGCTGCGACAACGAACAAGCCGCCTTGAATATGCGGGCGCTGTATGCCCCCATTCAACGGCACCATGACCGCTTGATCCTGATGGACGTGCGCAGTGCAGAGCTCACCAAATACGCTGCCAACGCCATGCTGGCCACCCGCATCAGCTTTATGAACGAGCTGGCCAATCTGGCGGAGAAGTTAGGGGCAGATATTGAGCACGTGCGCAAAGGCATCGGCAGTGACCCACGCATTGGCTACGACTTTTTGTACGCCGGTGCCGGTTATGGCGGCTCTTGTTTTCCGAAGGACGTGCAGGCGCTCATCAAAACCGCGCAAGACGACGCGGGTATTGAACTACGCGTGTTGCATGCAGTAGAGCGTGCCAACGAGGCCCAAAAGCGCGTACTCGGCAACAAAGTGAAGGCCCGCTTTGGTGCAGACCTGCGCGGCAAACACTTTGCCCTTTGGGGTCTGGCCTTCAAGGCCAATACCGACGACATGCGCAAGGCCGCCAGCCGCGAAGTCATCCAAGATTTAGTCGACGCTGGAGCCAGCGTCAGCGCCTACGACCCAATCGCTATGACAGAAGCAGCCCGATGTTTTTCCGATACCCCGCAGGTGACCTTTTCGGGCACCCAAACTGCAGCGCTGGAGGGTGCCGACGCCCTGATTATTGTTACCGAGTGGCGCGAGTTTCGCAGCCCTGACTTTGACACCATCAAAGGAAAACTCAAGAGCCCGCTCATTTTTGACGGACGCAACCTGTACGACCCCCAACAGGTGCGCGCCATGGGATTTGAATATTTTCCAATTGGGCGCTGAGTCATTAAGTCACCCGAATGGACTATTCCTGAGCATCGTTTTCTATTAGTTCTGTAACACAGATTTGCCACGATCAGTAGGCTTAACAAGGCATTCGCAATAACCCCGACTAACGCTGCAACTCTTTGCGCATCGTTAATCGCACAACCAACGACTTAGGAGTTTCAGATGAAGTTAGTTTCAATTGCCGCATTGGCTTTGATTGCCGCCACACCGGCGTTTGCAGGCACGCCATTTCTAGTTGATTTTGAAAAAAGTTGGGACTATTCCAACGGTGACGTCAATTCGTACTACGACGGTGGTACGGCTGCAGACGGCACCAGTGGCGCCAACCTCGGGGTGTCTTTTGTCAACATATCGGGTTTGTCCAATGATGTTGATTACACCTACTACACCAATGCCCCGTCCATGCTGGGAACCGCTTATGCGCATACCTTTCTCGCAACCGACAAAGCGTACATGAACGTCGCCGACGGCGTTGACAACACCCTCTCCTTCTTCTACTCCAGCCCCACTGACGTGACCGGCGCAGTCGTTGTTTATTCTGGTTTGAACGGAACGGGTTCTGTACTAGGCAGCTTCGATTTGTCTGCCAACGACCCATCTGCGGCCTACGCCATTTGGTCCCAAAGGACCCTGTCGTTTAACGGCAACGCGCAGTCGTTTGACTTCACAGCCAGTGCCAACGTCGTTGGTTTGGACAACATTTCTCCGGTTCCCGAACCTGAAAGTCTTGCAATGCTCATGGCCGGACTCGGTCTGCTGGGTTTTGCGGCACGCCGCCGTAACTGCTAATCACATCACCGTACAGGAGTAATTCGATGACATTCAAATTCAAAAAGAAGCAGATCTCTGCTGCTGTGGCTACTGCCATTGGCACCCTCGCACTGGTCAGCGCTATCGCGCCATCAATGGCCTCTGCAGAGAAGTTACCTGGCAAATACGTGGCTGGCGACTTTCACAACCACACGACGTGTTCGGACGGCTCTATCTCTATGCAAAAGCTGGTTAAGAAATCCACCGACAAAGTCGACACCCCTTGGGGTCTGGACTGGTTTGTTCAGGCCGGCCACGGCGGTAGCGGCAACCGCAACTGCTCGCTGGTGGAAGATGCGACGTTAGAAACTGCGGATTACCCCTATGTTGCCGGCCAGGGTCCTACGACAACCTGGGCCAACAGCATTGGTAAGGCAAACCTCAAAGGCGATAACGGCGGCGTAGCTGGCAACGGCAACATGTGGCGCTGGCAGTCCCTGCAGGAAGTTCAGTACCAAGTTATGGAGCATTTGAACAATGCCAAGGACTTGCCACTGTTCCTCGGCCTAGAGTCGGTTGTCGCTGGACATGAACACTCTTCCATGTCCATCATTACCGGCCAGATGCCGGCCCCAACCGAATCAGCAACCCCATTGAACGTGCCGGGATACAGCCCACTGGGCGGCTACGTCGCGTCTGGAAACGCCACAGCACTGGCGCAATGGTCTTATTGCTTTGACCGCAACGACGCCGACAAGAGCCGTGGCAACATCACTGGTACATCGGTTGGCAACAACTGGAACTGCTCGGTGACCGGCAGCCAAAATGCATCCGATACAAGCTGGGATGCCACCGCGCAAAAGCTGATCCCCGCTAGCGGCGCCGGCAACGGCACCAAAGGCCACAACAAGACCGTAGAAGCCATGAAGTGGATGAAAGAGTTCCACGCCAACGGCAGCTACTACGTTCCCGCTCACTTGGAGCGTGCTGGCCCGTTCAACCCGGATGGCAACAACGGTTTCAACATCGAACACCTGCGTAATTTCAACAACGCGGCTCCAACGGTGGCGTTTGGTTTTGAGACACAGCCCGGCCATGGTGCGTCGTCTGACCGCGGCGAATACAAACCCAAGCGCAACAACATTGCGGGCGTAATGACCGATTCGGTGGGTGGTACGACTTACGGTGGTACGGGCGTCTATGGCGCGCAAGTGGGCGGTGTGTGGGATGCGTTGTTGGGCGAAGGCCGTAACTTCTGGTTCTTTGCAAGCTCCGACTGGCACAACCGTGGCCAATTTGGCCCCGATGACCGTCGTTCGACTCAAGACTTTTACCCCGGTGAATACCAGCGCAACTACACCATGGTGCGCAACGGTTCAGACAAACTGCGCCCGCAAAAGATTGTGGACGGTCTGCGCACCGGTAACAACTTTGCATCCAGTGGCCAGTTGATTGATCGCTTGGCATTCGTCGCTTGCGCTTCTTACCCTGGCATGGGCGCGCGCTCCAATGCGTCGGTAGAGGCACTGGCGGTTGCTGCTGCTACCAACAATACGGACATCGAAAAATCGGGCTGCGCCACTATGGGTGAAAAGCTGGTGGTTCGCCCAGGTGCAGAGATTGTGGTGTCGATCGTGGTTCGTGATCCTGACGGCGCCAACTATTCGCCCTACACCTTCCCCAACCCGTCGTTGATGCAAATCGGCGCAACCCAACCACTGAACATGCCCGTGCTGGACCACATCGACCTGGGTCGCGGCATGGTCTCGGGTTACAAGACGCCAGGCGCTGCAGACTATTCTGGCGAATGGCCACGCAACACCAACTGGCTGCTCGCTGATGGCACGACTGCCGGTCTGGCATTTGTTCCCGCAGCTGCCAAAAACACCACTGCATCGGTCATCAGGACCTTCAGCAGTGCCGGTGCTGCGCCTTGGGTGCCTGTGGTGTCGGGTGTTGACAGCACGACATTCCAGAAGATGACCTACCGCATTCCTGCAGTGGCAGCTTCTCAGTATGTGCGCCTGCGGGGCTCCAACCTGCCGGCGGCTGTGCCGTTCGAGACGGATGCCAGCGCTAACCCATTGGCGGACATCTACACCAATGCCAGCAATACGGCCATGTTGAAGATTCCGTGCACCACCGTGGGTACCACGTTGACCGGCAATGCAATTGACGGCTGCCCGGCTCACCTGCCGGTTGTGAGTGGTCAGAAAATGCTTGCCTATGACGTGGCAGCATGGGCTGATCTGTGGTTCTACAGCAACCCGATCTATATCCAGGTGAATGGATCGACTGTGGTCGCTGGCGTCCAGTAAGCCCTAGCGGGAAACCGCTTGCAAGGCACCACGCAACTGCGCGTGGTGCCTTTTCAACGTTGTGCAGTTATGCATTTGTTTACGGAAATTTGACACCATGAACCAAGCCATTAGTCGACGCCTTGTATTGCGAACCGCCATGGCTGCGGGGGCCGCGCTGGTGCTGCCCGCTGCCCGAGCCTGCGAGTTTTTTACCACCAACCTGCGCATCGTTACCCCCTGGACCCGTGCCACCATGGTGGGCACCACGTCGGCCGTGATCGGCATGACGTTCAATGACGTAGCACAAGACGACCGCCTGATCGGGGTAGAAACGCCTGTGGCCGACCGTGCCGTTATGGTGGGGCCGGGCGTGGGCCCGCAAGTGAATTTCGCCATTCCCCAAGGCAAAGAAACGGTTCTGGGTGAAACCGGAACCGTGCTCCGACTGGAGGGGTTGAACACCCCTATGGGAATCGGTCGCATTTATCCCATTACCCTCATCTTTGAAAAAGGCAGCACCGTGGTCGCTGACCTTCACGTCTTGTACATGCCCTACGCTTAAAACTCACGCACCAAGAAATATTCATCATGTCTGCATCGCTCCCGATTCCTACCATTAACACCCCCATGACCAAGTCCCACAGTGCCTCCGTGCCCACTTGGATGCGCGAGCCGCTGTTGCACTTTGTCATCTTGGGCGGCCTCCTCTTCGCCGTTGACCATTTCATGGTGGGGCGCACCGATGACCCCCGCACCATCACGGTTGCCTCAGAAGTCGACAACGAAGCCAAGCAGGTGTTCAAGGCGGCGCGTGGTCGCGAGCCCAAGGCCGAGGAGCTGGACGCTTTGCGGCGTGTATGGCTGGACAACGAGGTGCTCTACCGTGAAGGCCTGGCCATGCAGGTCGACAAAGGCGACACGGCCATCCGAGAACGGGTGATCTTCAAGGCACTGAGCGTGGTGGATGCCAATGTCAAATTGCCAGAGGTGAATGACAAAGTGCTGCGCGAATGGTTTGAAGGCCATAGGGCCAAATACGACCTGCCTGCCCGCTACGACTTTGAAGAGGCGGTGCTTGCTGGCGACACCTCGGAGGCTGCCATCCGTTCTTTCGTCCAGGCCCTTAACGCTGGCACCCCTGGCGATGCCAAGGCGGGTTTGCGGGTGTTTAAGGACCGGCCGTATGGCAACCTGGTACAAAGTTATGGCCCTGATTTTCCGCAAACACTAGAAGCATCGCCGAAAGGCGAATGGCAGGTTTTGAAAACACGTGATGGATGGCATGCCATGCGGCTCGTCGCCATCACGCCGCCCAAACCAGCCGACTACCAAGTCTTGCGCAATGCGCTCTTGCAAGACTGGAAAGATGCTGTGGCATCGGAACAGCGCAGCGCCGCGGTGCGTGCACTGGCCAAGAAATACAAGGTGAAGTTCGAGGACGCAGCCAAATGAGCCAACTGATGCGAATACGGTTTTTAGCCGCGTTGTTGGGCGCCTTGGCGCTTTTGCCGTCATTGGCTGGGGCGCATGAGATGAGCATGGCCGAGATGGAAGTGCGCGAGATGTCGCGCGGTGAATTCTTCTGGCAATGGTCCGCCACCAACGACAAACGCCCGGCAACTGGGGATTTGAAGCCCTTGTGGCCGGATAGCTGCGTGGCCGAATCCAATGTCTTGCACTGTGGAAATGACGGCCTGAAAGGCACCTTGGCCATAGAGGGTGTTGGCAAGCGCTACTCCGCTGCGCTGGTTAAGGTGTTTTGGATGGACGGGCAGACCCGTGTCTACACCCTGACCAGCGGCCAGCCAACCGTGCAGTTGTATGGATCAGCGGACGACCAGCGCGGAATGGGCGAGATTGCTTATGCCTATACCTTACTGGGTATTGAGCACATCCTGACGGGTTACGACCACTTGCTTTTTGTGTTTGCTTTGCTGTTCTTGGTGGGTTTTCAGCGCAAATTGGTATGGACGATTTCGGCTTTTACGGCTGCGCACAGCCTGACGCTGGTGAGTGCCGCCATGGGATGGGTGACACTGCGGTCCCCACCGGTAGAAGCCGTCATTGCGCTGTCGATCATTCTGGTGGCGGGCGAGGCACTGCACCAGCGCATGACCCTCGCACGCCGCTGGCCGGCGGCGTTGGCATTTATTTTCGGCTTGGTCCACGGTCTGGGCTTTGCTGGTGCCCTCAAAGAAATCGGCTTGCCGGAAAACTATCTACCGGCTGCGCTGCTGACCTTTAATCTGGGTGTGGAGATCGGACAGCTCATCACCGTGGGCGCAGCCTGGCTGGTGTGGCGGGCGTTGAATCGTTGGGAACCGTTTGCAAAGCTGCGCACCCCGGTGCTGTATGGCATTGGATCCATGGCTGCGTTTTGGACCTGGGGGCGCGTGATTGCCATCCTGACCTAGGATTTTGGTCACTTCGTTTATCGCGAGGTGCTTTCTATTCCTTGTAAGGCCTGCGCCGCCTCAAGTCGCGCAGGCTGCAATTGCGATAGCTCAGTCAGCAGCCCCCGGGCAGCCTGCGGATCCACACGGGCCAGGGCGGCCGCCATTGCCAGCAGAGGGTCGTAGGCCGGACGAAAGTCCGGGCTGGTACGGATCACCGATAACAAGGGTTCACGCACCTGCGCCAGCATGCGCTGCACGTCGTTTGAAGGCCGCACGTCACGGCCCACCGCAATGTACTTATTGCGTGCCGCCCAGTAAGCGGCCACACGGCGCTGGGTGGCCACGTCGGCCGTAGCACTGAACACGTCTGCAGAGTCAACCGTCAGCTCTTGTAGCAGCGTGACCAGCCTGTCGCGGGGGCGTGAATCGGGTGCATAGGTAATGCGGGGCGCGCTGTAGGCCACCACGGGGCGGTCATCGGTGTTGGCCCTGCTGCTACCTGCAAAACGCGCAAGAGACGGTGGCCCCGCAATGAAGCTGCCCAATACCGCATATTCGTCGTCAAACCCGAAGGTGGCTGGTCGTTGTGGCCATGCAGCAGTGGCAAGGCGTGAGCGAACCTGCGCAGCGTCGAAATAAGGCGCGCCATTGCTTCGTGCGCGCCCTACCAGGCCAATGACCGGTGTCTCAAGGCTGTTGGTAGCGAGCATGGCCCAGCTGTTGGGGTAGACGGCGACAAAGGATTGAACGATGGAGCGCAGTGTTGCCAAGTCCAGTTGGTGCAGCGGCAACCATTGGCAAAACAGGCCACCGTCGGCCAGGCGCCCTTGCACCGCCTGAAAATGCTCCACGGTGTAGAGCGCGGCGGAACCACTGCGCGCCGGATGAAAATTGTCGGCCACGATGACATCGTATTGCCGTGGGGAGGCCCGCACGTAGCGCCGTGCATCGGCGGCAATGAGGTGGCGCGGCGCAGGGGCAGAATCGCCCGAAGTGCCCACATCGACCACACCGCCCGCATCGCCACGGAGGGCACGGGTGAATAAGTGGGATGCCTCAATGACCTCGGGTAGTAGCTCTACCACGTCCACCTGCAGCGTGGGGTCCTCTGCCGCTGAATACGAGGTTACGCCAGTGCCCAGACCAAGAAATAACGCGCGCTTAGGCTTGGGGTGCAACAGCAGTGGCAGTAGGGCTTGGCGGGCATCTGCCACCCGTGAGTTGCTGCTGCCCTCTTGCTGGCGGTTATCAATACGCAGCCGCATCACACCGTGATCGTCTTGTACAACACTCACGCTGGCCATTGCGCCGTCACGGTAGCTGACAACGTGGCCGCCTTCGGGAATGTCGACAAAGGCCAAGGGCGTTGCCCACACGGCCATTGCCAGGACCAATACTGCCGGCCCCCAAACAATTGGCGTTCGCCAGGCGCGCGGTGACGATAACGCCAGGTATCCGAGAGCAACGATCAGCAGTGCAAACTTGGGCCCAACTGCGGGCACCAGTAACACGCCAAAAACCAATGGTGCGGCGGCTGCGCCCAATGTATTTAAGGCCAGCGAGCGGCTAAATGCCATACCTGCGGCGCGCGCTTGAATGGTGAGGTGGCTAAATAGCGCCCCCATCACAATGGTGGGCAAGGCGAACGCCGCGAGCGCCAGAGTGGCTTCCACCGCGATAGCCCCGGCCATGGTCGACCCCAAAAGCTGCTGTGCAAATTGCTTGAAGGTTTGCGCACCCCATAAGCCCATGGTGGCAAGCAGGCAGGCCGCTGCCAGCAGGCCCAGCAACCAGTCGCGAACGGGGTCTGAATCGGTGCTTGGGTTGGTACCCTGCGCTTGGCCCGGCACCGGGTTTTTGGAAACCCAGCGCTGATACACCGCTGCCCCAAGGGCGGTGCCGCCCAGGTAGACAGCCAGCAGCATAGCGAAGGTGTAGACCGTGTCTTCGGAAACCTGGCTCAAGACGCGAACGACGAGTACCTCGTACCCAATGCCGAGCAGCCCCGTTGCTGCGAGCAGGGGCGCAAATTTGTGGCCGGTTGGCGGTTGCGGCGCTGTATTCGCGAGGCTGTCTGAGCGCAGGCTGAGCGCTGCAGCCGCACACAAGACATTGATGACCGCGCACAAGCCGACCGTGCGCGCAAGGCCTATCTCCGGAATGAGCCAAAAAGCGCTTGCCAATACACCCACGACGGCACCCAAGGTATTGCTCGCATACAGCGCCGCGATGGAAAACCCCTGACGCTGCATCTGCGCCATAACGCGCTCCATGGCGGGCAGCGTCGCACCCATCGCCACCGTGGCGGGCAAGAGCAGGACAAACGTGCCAAAGAACGCCGTTGCCCATTGCCAGGCCTGGTTGGGTTGTTCACCGGTGATGTCGAGTAACCACCCGCCCATGGGCACCATCAGGAACGCAAGCGCAACGCTCCATACCGCGATGGCGGCCTCACATGCGGCGTACCAGCGTGCGGGATGCAAACTTTGTTCAATGCGTTTTCCCAAAGCCCACGCGCCCAGAGCCAGGCCGCCGAAAAAAGCCGCTACAACCGCCAGGACGGCGGCGGTTTCGTGGCCCAACCAGACCGCGCATTGCTGCGTCCAGACCATTTGATAGCCCAAGGACGCGAAGCCCGATGCGCCCATCAGCGCCAGAGCAATGCGTTGGCGCGAGGTGACCGACCTCAGGTGCAATGCGGCGACCAAACTACCCGCCAAAGGTGATCGCGTAGCCCCAGGAATCCAGCCGGGTCGGAATGGCATTGAAGGCCATGGAGATGCGGCGCTCACCCGGGTTCGGGGGCACCGCGTGCATGAGGTAACTGGGAAACAGCACCAGGTCCCCCGGATTGGGGGCGGGGCTGACCCATTTGTCGGCGCTGTAGGGGCCGGGTGTTGTACCGGCGTGGTCATTCCTGAATGCGAAGTCAGTACCACCGGGTGACTTCATGAAAACCGTCTGCGAGTCTGGATGGGTAGGCGTCAAATAAACGACACCAGAAATAAAACTGTTCGCGTGGTTGTGCATGGCCTGGCGACCACCCTGATCCAGAAAGTTAACCCACATTTCCTTGATGGACCAGCCCAAGCGTTCGCCAAACAGATTCACCCCGAAGTCGGCCAGCTTTGGTGTGATCAACATAGCGGCCTCGGCAAACAGGGGGCTGTCTTGGGGACGCAGCACCTCGGTGTGCGACAGGTTAGTCGATGAATTGTTGTCCCTAATTGCTATTCCACTGAAATGCTTGACGAGGCCGTTCACCAGATCGACAGGGAGTGTTGCAGGCGCACGCATGAACGGCGTTGGAAAGAGTCCGATGATTTCATCCATTGGATTTTCAAAAATAGTGGTCTATGCCATAGGTTGAACGTTCAATCGCGGTGGGCCCCCGATCAATAAAACTGAGGCTCAATATACGAAATCTTCATATCGAATTTGTGACAGCGACGTAGCGTGGCCTACGGGTGACCCGTTTGGGATTGGGATTGCGCCTACTTCACCGGCACGGCATCCGCAATACGGTAGTACAGCCCATAGGGGTCATCGGCCAACACAGCAAACGGGCCCTCCACAACCACGGCTTCCATGGTGTACTTGACGGGGATTTTGGTCTTGACTTCAACCATGCTCTCAGGGCCACCGGGCACGCAGAACGAACAGGTGAGCGGCACCGAGCTGAGGATGAAATGTTTTTGCTTTTCGCCAGGTTCCAGCGGCATCATGAAGCCCTGGATACGCTGGGTTTTTTGGTCTAACGCCTGCACGTCGCTAGGGAACACCGGCAGGATGCGGTTCTTCACCACCTTGGTTTTAACCGCGGTGAGTACCGACCAAGGCAAGGTATCGGCGCGCTCGGGCAACGGGGCAAAAGGACTGTTGGGGCTGTGCACGCCAGGGCCCGTGCCGACAGGTAGTGCGCTGCCCGACCCCAAGGGGGGGCTGAGTTGGGTCTGCGGCTGGGTCTGTGCTGGCGCATGGGCTTTTGCCACGTCGAGGGCCAAACAGGACGCCGCCGATACGGTGAGTGTGAAAGCCAATGCAAGGAGTTTCATGGTTTGGATCTCAATCAGTGGACGTAATTGGTTTTTCAATGCGCGTGCTTCATGCCGCAAAACTTGCCAATAGCCAAGCCTTTGCAAGCGGCTTGCAATTCTTTGTTGCACACATCTTCATCTTTGCCAGACTCACGACATTTGGCAGCAGCCTCGTGGGC
>JBBRNS010000114.1:0-11578 GCA_038230175.1 Burkholderiales bacterium | reverse complement strand
TCAATATCGCCTACCTGCGACTGAGCAAGCTCACGCACCTGCCCGCTTCTCCGTTCGCCCCAGCAGCGCCGCGCTCAACCGGGCGTGCGTTCCGGGCGGCGTAACGTCGCGTTCCACACTAAACGGCATAGAGCCCAACTGAACGCCGGGTATTCAAGCGCTTGCAACTGCTGCGGCAGGTTGTACCGCACACAATATCGTCATGGTTTGATGTTCAAATCATTAACCATGATGCGATCGCTTTTGATGGCTGTTGGCGTTTTTCTTGGTGCAGCACTTGCCACATTGCCGGGCTTGGCAGGCGCGGCAGAGACTCGCATCTACGTCGCGGCGCAGGGCAACGACAAGTGGTCCGGCAGCCTGACGGCGCCAAATGCCAATGCTTCAGACGGGCCGGTGGCCACCCTGGTACGTGCGCAAGCGCTGGCGCGGGCGAGCAAGCAAGCCAGTTCCAGCAACGCACCGGGCGGCCCGGTACGGGTCTTGATCGGGCCGGGCACCTACGAACTTGCGGCGCCCTTGATCTTTACCGCGGCCGACTCGGGCACCGCTGCAGCGCCCGTCAGCTACGAGGCTTTGACGGCGGGCACGGTCACCGTGTCGGGTGGGGTTCGCCTGAACCAGCGCAGCCTCGCTCGAGCCGGGCAGCCCGCCATGTTTGATCTTCCACCTGTCGCCGCCAACACCTGGCGTGGTGGCGGGCAGCTTTTTGTCAATGGCGAGCGGGCCACTCTGGCGCGCCAGCCCAAGGCCGGCAAGACCTGGTTTGTGCAACGCAGCGTGCCGCTGGACGCTGAGCCTGAAGCTCAGAGAGGCCACCAGGCATTTGCGCCATCGGTCGACGCACTGGCTTGGCTCATCGGGCTCAGCGCCGCAGAACGGTCGCGCGCGATCGTGCAGTTGCTGCATTCATGGAACACAAGCCAGCACCATATTGCGGACGTCGCGGCGGCCACCGGCGTGGTGCGCCTGACGCCGCCTTCAAAGTGGGCCTTTCTCAGCACCGGGCCCAGCCAGCGCTGGTATGTGGAGAACGTGCCCAGCGCCTTGACGGCCCGCGGCGAATGGATTGCAACCGATACCGACGTGCGCTACCTACCAACGTCGGCGCAGGCTGCCCAACCGCTTGAAGCGGTGCTGCCGATGCTTGAACGCTTGGTCGTCATCCGGGGCGATGCCGCTGCAGGCCAATGGGTTGACTACCTGACATTTCGTGGGATAAATTTTGCCCACACGCGCTACTTGACTCCCGCCGAGGGCTTTGTTGATCCCCAAGCAGCCATCGGCGTTGGCGCGGCCATTGAGGTCGACGGGGCCCGCCACTTGACCATTGACCAGTGCAGCTTCAGCCGAACCGGCAGCTATGGTATTTGGCTGCGCCGCTCGGTGACCGATTCGCACATTTCGGGTTCTGACTTACACGATTTAGGTGGCGGCGGCATCCAGGTCGGCATCGCGCGTGCAGCGGCCAACGACGCCCAACCCACAGCACGCAACACGATCCAGAACAACAGCGTCAGCGACACTGGCCGCGTTTTTCCCGGCGCCGTCGGTATCTGGATTGGGCAAGCCTATGACGTTGCCGTCTCGAACAACTTAATTTACGACACCACGTACACCGGCATTTCAATCGGTTGGACATGGGGCTTTGGCCCGGCAGCATCGGGTCGCCACACGATCAGCAGCAACCTGTTGGTCAACATCGGCGGTGGCCAGCTGTCCGATCAGGGCGGCATCTACACGCTTGGCGCGCTGTCTGGCACGGTGATCTCAGGCAATGTGATCCGCAGTGTGCGAGCCTATCCCGCTTATGGGCCAGGCCCGGCGGGTGGTGCCTGGGGTATCTACAACGACGAGGGCACGAGTGGTGTGGTGGTCGAGAACAACATCGTGGTTGGCACTGACAGCGGCGCCTACCACCTCAACAAGGGGCGCGCCATCATCGTCCGCAACAACCTGTTTGCTGATGGCACCACCGGCGAAGTGCGCTTGTCTCAGCGGGACAGCAGCGCGCCGCAGGCGACGCTAGACGGCAACATCCTGATCTCGAAGGTCGGACAACCCTTTAACGCCCTGGCCACCGCCCCCAACCTGACCTATGCCCGCAATCAAGTGTCTGGCGCCGACGCAGCTTTGCCGCTGGACCTGACCAAATGCGGCGCAGGCTGCGAGGCCAGCGCAGCCACCGTCACTGCGCATGTTGGGCCCAAGGCATTGGTTTTTACCGGCCTGGATGCTGTCACCACCGCACGCCTGGCGGCCACCGTGGCAGCGGCTGGTTTGCAGCGCGATGAGCGGACAGCGGACAAAGCTGCAATGGTGCGCACGCCGCCCACCGCTGACATTGCTGCACCATTGCCGCTGGTGATCGACCTGGACGGCACTCGATTGGGGTCTCAGCCAGCTGGGCTGCGTTATTCGCCGGTTGGCGACACGACAGCCATCACCTTGGTCGAGAACAAACAGGCGCCTGGCGGGCGCTGTCTCCAGTTCAATGACAGCGCGTCCATGCCCAACCGCTACGACCCCCACGCCTTTGCCGCGCTCAATCACGAATCTGGTGTCACGACCGACACCTTCGCTATCCTGATCGATGCGGACACCGACTTCATCCATGAATGGCGCGACAACAGTCAGCCTTACCTTATCGGCCCGTCACTGCGCATCACCTCAGCCGGTATCAGTGTCAACGGCAAACAGGTGGCGCCGGCCCTAGTCGGGCAATGGATGCAATTGCGAATGACCGCGGCGCTAGGGGCAGTTGCAGGCACTTGGTCGCTTGACGTCAACCTGCCCAGGCGCGCTACCCAAACCATCACGGGCTTGCGCGCGGTATCACCGCAGTGGCGCCGGCTGAACTACGTTGGCTACATCTCCAATGCGGCACTGACAAGCTCGCTCTGCCTCGCGAGCATGAGCCTCACCAACAAGTCGGGCCAGAACTAGGCCGTGCTGGCTAGCGCCGCGGCCTTGGCACACAAGGTGCATGCAGGTTCGTTGTCAGCAACATTTTAGCAAATCAAATCACTGGATCAAACAGACATGGGGATCAAGCATCAAATCCGCACCTTGTTTTGGAAGACTGGCTACGACATCACCAGATTCAAACCAACCTCACACCCGATCGCGCGGCGCAAACGGTTTATTGAAATCTACAAGATTGATACTGTTCTAGATGTTGGCGCCAACACCGGCCAGTTCGCCCTTGAGCTTCGTCATGACTTGCACTACAAAAACAAAATCCTGTCTTTCGAACCGCTGAGTTCGGCCTTCAAACTACTGCAGCTTAAAGCCGCTCACGACCCAAAATGGCAAGTCTTCCACCATGCTTTGGGTGATTTTGAAGGAACTACAGAAATCAATGTGGCAGGCAATTCAGAAAGCAGCTCCTTGCTGCCCATGCTGGCGTCGCACCTTAAGTCAGCGCCGCAATCGGAGTACATCGGAAAGGAATCGATCAGTGTCAAAACGCTCGACAATGTCTTTCCAACGCTCTGCGCTGACGCGCGCAATGTTTACCTGAAGTTAGACACGCAGGGGTTTGAGAAAAACGTACTTCTTGGTGCCGCCGCAACGCTGGATAGGATTGACACGGTGCAAATGGAACTTTCACTGGTGCCGTTGTACAGCAACCAAGCCTTGTTCAATGATATGCATGCCTTCATGATCGACCGGGGCTATACCTTGATTGCCATCGAAGACGGGTTCTCAGACCCGTCGTCTGGCCAAGTATTACAAGCCGATGGCATCTTTCACAGATACCGCGGCACTCCGGCAGTCTGAAAGAATCATGAGAGTAATAAAATACCCATGAACGCAATCATCAAAACCTTGTTGCCTGCTGCTGATTTTGTGCTGATGCCTTTTGTTTACTTAGCCGCGCTACTGCTAAAAAATGTGCGGAAGGCAGGTATCAGGCGATTACCCGGATGCAAAGCGGCATTACTCAGTGCAGGCGTCTTTCCGATCCGGAATCATTATTACGAACCGCTGTTCGACCCCAGCTTACTGCGCCGCCCGCTGGATCAAGTGCGGCACCTGCCCGGCATTGATTGGAATATATCAGAACAATTGGATTTGCTCAAAAACTTTCAATTCAACGACGAATTAACGGGCATAGTAGGCCTGAAGACGAACGACCTGACCTACCATCTCGACAACGCAGCCTTTAAAAGTGGTGATGCAGAGTTTCTCTATAATCTGATCCGTTACAAGCAGCCGAAGAAAATATTCGAGATCGGTAGTGGCAACTCGACACTCATGGCCATCAAGGCCATCAACAAAAACATGCAAGTGACGCCCGGCTACAAGTGCAAGCACGTCTGCATTGAGCCGTATGAAATGCCTTGGCTCGAACAAGCAGGTGTGCAGGTGGTGCGGCAGCGCGTAGAAGATATGGACCGAAGTTTCTTCGACGAGTTGCAGGCCGATGATATTCTCTTCATCGACTCGTCACACATTATCCGACCGCAAGGTGACGTGCTGTGTGAATACCTAGATTTAATCCCAGGGCTGCGGCCCGGCGTTATCGTGCACGTGCACGACATATTTTCACCGCGCGACTACCTCAAAGAATGGATCATTGACGATGTGCTGTTCTGGAATGAGCAGTACCTGTTAGAGGCATTTCTCAGCTGCAATAAAGAGTGGAAGATCATCGGGGCGTTGAACTTATTGCGCAACGAGCACTATGATTCTCTGAAAGCATGCTGCCGATTCCTCACACCTGAGCGCCAGCCAGGGTCGTTTTACATGCAAAAGATGGGCTAACCGGCAGCAGCTTGCGAAATCACAACCCAGTCTCGCGCGGTTTACCAAAACGCTTTACAAAGCGAATCAGCTCGTTTTGAAGATTTACCATGATCGGCCCAAGTGCAAGGTGGCGCTCTGCATACAGGCGCCCTCGCTGCCCCAGTTCGCGCAGAGCCGAGCTGTCCTTAGCCATGTCAGCCAGCGCCGCAGCAATAGCGCCGCTGTTGCCCGGATCTACCCTCCGCCCCACAGCCTCCAGCACCTGCCCCAATTGAGTGTGAATCTCAGCGGTGCCAAGAACTGGCCGCCCACTGGCCAGCATGCCCGTCAGTTTAGATGGCATCACCAAATCCGCCGCGTCGGCGCGTTGCGGCAGGATATGAATGTCGGCGGCGTTGAGCAATTCATTCAATCGCTCATTAGGCTGAAGAGGCAACCACGAGAGACGCGGCAGATCTGCTGCCATCTGCTGCAATCGCTGACGCGCTGAGCCGTCGCCGGCTAGCACAAACCGCAGGTGACCGTGGTCTTGCAGCTCCCGCGCAGCGTCGATCACGAGTTCAAGTCCTTGTTTCTCACCCATGTTTCCGGCATAAAGCACGACGACGTCGTGATCTTCGATCCCCAATTGGCGGCGAAAAGCATTGGCACCGGTCAGCGGAAATACTGCACCCAGATCGACCCAGTTGGGAAATACAACACAACGATTGCCGGAAACCCCTTTGGACTGCAATCTCTCCAACATCCTGGCTGTGATGCTTGAGGCCCTGTTGAATGCGCAGAGCAGCCGGGATTCAACGGCCAGCGCACAGCGCTCAAGCCACCCGTGCGCGCCACCCAACCCTAGGCCAAACATGGCATCCAGTTCAAAATCTTGAATGTGTATCCATGTTGGCACCTTGTACAAACGTGCTAGCGCCAATGCTGCCGGCACCACAAACAACGTGGGTGCAATCACCATCACCATATCCGGCTGACGGCGCAATTGACGCCACAGTGCTGGCAAGCTGAACAGCGCAAAGCTGGCCAGGTGAAGCAATCTGCGCGTCGTGCTCAAACTGCGAGGAACCCATATCGGGCACCGTGTGATTTGCACCTGCCCGCGCGCGCTCCAAATCTCTTTTTGGAAGCCCAGAGTTCGGTAGCCCGGCGACACTTTCCAGGCAGGGTAGTATGGTGGTGCAGTGATAACGTCGACACTGTGACCACGATCGGCCAGCCAACGACACATTTCTCCGGTGTACTTACCAACACCCGTCAGCTCAGGCCAAAAGTTAATGCCATAGACAAGTATATGAAGGGACCGATGGTCAGGCTCTTTTGTGCCTGAATCAACATATTCGAGCATGTCGTTGTCAATCAATTTTCCAACGCAATATTCTCGAACAATCCATCCATTTCTATAATGGCACCAGTCCTATCAGAGGTATGAAAATCCAACGGCCGAACGAACTTGAAACCCCGCTGGCTCATCATGTCCAACATCCACGCAAAGTCTTTTTCGCCTTCATATAGCCGGGCGAAAGACATCTCCAGCACGACCCAGCGGACGTGCTGCAGCAGTTCAGTGGCGCCGGCAATCACTCGATCCTCGTAGCCTTGAACGTCGATCTTCAATAAGATGGGTTGCTGCAGCGGCTTGCCGCCAAACAATTCATCCAATGTGGTCAAAGGCACGGTCATCGTGCGCTGGACATTGCTTTCAGGAAATGCCTGTTTACGGCCATTGCCCAATGGCAATATTGAACTCACCTGAGAATCGGCATTGACTTGAAATTCAACCGTACCGACGCGTTCACCCACCGCTGAAACGGTGACGTTGGCTGCAATCAGCGGCGGCAGGTTGCTACGCAACCGCAGGGCGGTGGCCGGATCCGGCTCAACGGGATATAGCGCGGCGTCAGGAAAAAAATGGCGCACTGCCACAGAGAACTGCCCGACATTGGCTCCCACGTCCAGCACTGTGGCAGGCTTGACCCCTGCTTCTCTCAGCCGCACCAGAATCAGGTACGCCGCCAATGAGAACTTTTTCCATGTCAACACCCCGCTCAGCGCACCGGGCACCGACATCAATTCAACCATTCGATTCAGCTTTCCCATGGCACTTATCCAATTATATTGGTGTTGTTATAAAGTTCATGCCACAGCGGCATAACAGCTGCCCAGCTATATCGGCGCTCAACCAACTGTCGGCTAGCGATACCACGCTCTGCACGCTCGGCGTCAGACCAGGCTGCCGATTGCTGTAGTGCACCCGCCACCTCTTGTGGGGTAGGTTGCACCAGTAGGCCTCCGCCGTCGGCCCAATCCGACAATCCGGTTTGATAGGTGGTGATGGAGGGCAGATAGCGCGACGCGGCTTCCAGATTCACCAGCCCGACCACCTCTGAATGGGACGGCGCTGCCAGCACCCAGGCACTTGTCAGCAGCGCTTCTTTCTGGTTGCCAAAAACCGGGCCGAGAAACCGGGTTTGACGCTCTATGCCAAGCTCGTTCACCAATAACTTCAGTGTCGCCAGGTAGCTGTCAGACCATGACGGCCCGACGATGTCAAGCCGCCAGTCGCCGCCCAACCGCGCCTGCGCAAATGCGCGAATCAGGATGTCAACGCCCTTTTTCGGTTCGATGCGCCCCAAGAACAGAACCACAGGTTCGGGGTTGGGCTGCAACGCCGTGACTTGGCCCATCTCGATGGCATTGGGAATAACTTCGATACGGCTGTTGGGCAGCAGCAGCCTCAATTCGTCGCGCTCCATCGGCGTGATGGCGTGAACTACAGCGCTGCGCCGTAGCCCCGGCGCCGCCAGCAAATGCCAAAACAGCGTCTTCTTCAACCTGACGGCCAATCCCTGCTGGGTCCACAACCACGGCACCAGCATGCCGTGGGCCGTAAAGATGAACGGCACCTTGTGCACCGCAGCCGATCGGGCAGCCAAGGTGGGCGGCGCCGTCCACAGGCCATGAATGTGGACGATGCCGCCATCGCGACAGGTATCGAGCATCAGCGTTCTAGTTGCAAAACGCAGGCCACTACTGTAGCTCCAGATGCGCCCAGGCCCGTCAGGTTGCTCACGGATGACGCGCACGCTGCCCACCAAATCAGAGGCGTCGCCTTTGGCATGCAGCACAGTGGTTGCCTGGCCAGTACGCGCCCAGCGCGACGCCAATTGCCTGACCACCGCCGGCACTCCGCCTGAAGCGGCAGCCATGTCTTCGGTGACATGCACCACGGGCAATGACAAGTTGCTTCTCACCGCAGGTCGCCATGCGCGCGCATCCAAGCCACAGTCTGGCGTACACCGTCGGCCATATTGAACTGCAACTCACCAGCGATGGCTTCAAGCGGGGTGAGGTCATAGACCATCGGCGTGACCAAGTTGGCCAAGCGAAAACTGGTCAACGGCGGCTGCTTCCAGCCCAGAGCCTTGGCAGCGTCACCTAAACGGGCGAGTGCCTGCAAGACAACCATCGGCACCTCTCGCCCAGGCCCTATACCCAACTCTTTTCGAATCAGCGCCGCCATCATGCCAACTTGAATGGGAGGGTAGTCGGCGAGATAAATAGTCTTGCGATCAATCAATTCTCGCTCAGCACCAGTTATGGCCATCAATTGCCGAACGGTGTTACCCACAAACCCAAAAGATTTTAGAATGTTGACGCCTCGCGGATGCACGTAGCGGCCGCGCGCCACGGCGTCAAAAAACAATTTGTACGGCACACCAAACCACGGCCCCCAAATCGAGGTGGGCCGAATCTGAATCCAGTCCCAAGTAGCGCCAGCGGCCCTTGCGCGCACAATTTTCTCACCCGCCACCTTGCTTTCACCATAAGCTGTGGTGGGACAGTAGTCCGTTTCAAAGGTCGGCGCGTAACCAATCTTGCAAACCAACCGCGACGATGCAAAAACCACCCGCCGGACTGTCTTGCACGCCAAGGCAGCGTCAACCATGCTCTCAACGCCAACCGTGTTTGCAGCATAGTCTTGCAGTGATTTGCCGTCCAAGTCGGTTCTTGCGGCTAGATGAAGCACAATATCTGGCGCGAAATCATTCACCGCCCGACGCAGATCGGCAGCGTGGCAAATATCAAGCCGCTTCCAAATGGCCGAATGGGTTGAATTGCGCGGCGCCACAACATCAAGATTGAGTGTGGGCACACCCTGCTGCAACAGGTGGTCACACACATTTGTCCCGATAAAACCGGAACCGCCTGTCACCAGTACTTTCAAAAAATGCTCCGCGGTGGTGGCCGACAAAAGCGGCGGCAAATACTATTAAATCGACTTTGGCTTTTCCGCGAGCAGGCGATGGCGGTGCCGATAAGCAAACCTCATCCTAAAGACGAATGCCCAAAAAGGGCCTGCAATTGGTGCCACCGACAGCGCGCGAATACTCTCGTCCCGTACTCGCTCTAGCTGGGTAGAACTGACACCAGCGCCGCCCATACAAGCGACAGTTTCATCGAGAAAGGCCGCCCGTACATCGCAGGCCGCACGCAGCAAAAAATCATAGTCACCGGCAATACGAAACCGCGTGTCAAACGGGCCGAATTTGTCAAACAATGATCGGTGATGCGGCATGCCGGCATGTGCAACCGACATGAACATTCGCATCCGCCGGGTAGACCAAGCTTCGCCAAAGGTGTACCCCTTGGCGCCATCGTGGGCAAGTTTCTCCAGGCGCGCAATCACCAGGTTGACCTGCGGAAACTGCGCAAACGCCATCAATTTCCCGACGGATTCTGGCGAAGACCAGACGTCATCGGCGCCCAAGAAGGCGATCCATTGGCCTTGAACTTTCTGTAGTCCCTTGTTCCAAGCAGCATAAATTCCACCGTCTGGTTCAGATACCCAAAAAGCAAGGCGATCCTGAAAATCCTGAATGATGTCAACCGATCCATCGGTAGAACCACCATCGATGACCACAACCTCAAAGTCAGGATAGTCCTGAACAAAACAGCTATCTAGACAAGCCCGCAGCGTCCGCGCTGCATTGTATACCGGAATAATAATGCTGAACATGTCGGTTAGGAGGTGAACTTACCGCGCCTAAAATGACCGATTTTACGCGGTCGACGAGCGCTAGCGCGCGCCGGAGAATGGTCGCAGATTTGAGGTCGAGACGAGTTTCGGTCGGGACTTTTTCCGCCAAGTCAAATAGAGGTATAGCACTATGGCGTAAACAAAAGGTGGGAATACCGAGGTGATGTAGAACATGCTAATGGCAAAAGAGAAAATTAAAAATATAGCTACAAAGCTGTAGGCCACCACTAGCGCGGGATAGCGCCCGGTAATCGCCTTAAGAGCCAGTATTTTGGTGAAAACACCGATCAGAAACATACAAAATAGCGTTCCCCACCAGCCGAAATCAATTGCTAGGTCCCGCAACAAGGTGGCCCAAACATTCGTACCATAGCCCAAAAATCGGAGCGGCTCCCAGACAACATCGCGAATGACCCAAAAGAACTTCCAATCACCACCAAACCCTGAATATCTCATCACAAAGCTAGTCAAATACTGGAAGTTGTACTGACCCCAGAATAACTGTGAGAAATGTGCGTCAGACAGACTAAAATAGAAAGAGTGCGTGGTCAGCGGTGCAACTACATAGCTCAACGTCAATACAGCTGTTTGCAAAAGTGGCGAGCCAGAAACTATGCTTTCCGCAAAATCAGTCAGCCCAAGCCGGTGATATGCATACAAACTGTATAGCGGTGATACGCCACCAGATCGCCCTTTCACGAAGACAACGCCGAGGTAATAAATTACCGCAAACAGTATTGGGAGAAATGTTATCAAAGCCACAAAGCGATAACGACTGAATAACTCCAACAGACGCGTTCGTCCCGTTGATTGCGGACTGATAGATATCACGAATGCGACAAATAAAAGTAATACCACAATGTCCATTCGGCCGCTTCTGATCAACAGTTGATTCAAAACAATCATGGCTGCCGACAACCATCCAATCCCAACTAGGAAGGTTCTTCTTACACCACCGAAGCGTTGCAACCGCTGGTTAAGCAGGAGCCCAATAAATAAAAATGCAGCCGCCACAAACTGGTTAAACCGAACCAGTGGCCCCTGAGCCTCGAGTCCGGCAGCACGGGCAAATGTTTCAGTCCGAACGGCATTGAGTGCCCCCCCGTCAAGCCGCTGACCCAAGCCGATGGAACTGGTCAGCAGCCCGTCGATAAAGACCGATGCCAGGCCAACCAGCCCGACAAGACCGATGATCAGCAAGAGGCGAAACGATAGTTGGAAAGCATCGGGTGTGTCGGGCTGGCGTACCCGCGCAATAGCGACCATGCCCGATTTACGAGAAAACAAACCACCGAGCAGCGTTCCTAGAAAAAATAGGGTATGCGCGGACATCACGTAGAGTGTGGCCTCCGGTGTAATAGATTCGCGAAACGTGAAAATCGGCAGCGCATAGACCAGATAACCAATGATCCAGACGCTTGAAACCAAAACGACCGGATCAAACTGCCACTTCAAAGGCGATTTCGACAGTCTCGCGATCAAGCGACTGACTATGATCAACAAAAGCAGATAGCTTGCAGCTAGAAGGCCCATTTTGTGTTCCTTCTTAATCGCATCGCTTGGACGCATGCAGTTACTTCAGATTTCATCTTGACACATCCTTGCGATGACGGCGTCAACATCGAACATAGACGCCCAGCCCAAATCGCGCTGAATGCGATCAGGACAGGCGCGGCTGGATGGGATATCCGAGGGCCTCAACATGGCTGGGTCTACCTCGGTATGCTGCATCCAATTAAGATCAAAATATGCAAAAGCTCTCTCGACAAAGTATCTCAAGGATTC
>JBBRNS010000113.1:0-11593 GCA_038230175.1 Burkholderiales bacterium | reverse complement strand
GCCATAGCATCCTGATCAACTCGTCCTTTTGCGCATGACTAAGTTGGCTGAGATCGGGCAGGTTTGGCATTACAACGCATTGTCGCTCACTATTTCATAGCGGACGATGGCCTGACTCATTGGGAGCTGAGTAGTTACTATTTTAGTGCCAAATGGGTCACTAGCCCTCGCCAAACGTGCGCAAGTAGCTATCATTTTGATAGTAAATTAACTGAAGTTTTGCATGCGCAAATCGGTTTGCACCAGCGCCAAAGGGTAGCGCTGGCCGCGCAGGTAGTCCTCCATGCACTGCAGCACCAGCGGGCTGCGGTGGCGGGCCGTGCTGGCGCGAATCTCTTCCGGCGTCATCCACAGGGCGCGCACGATGCCGGTGTCCAGGGTGCGCTGGGCGTCAAACGTGTCCGCCGTGCCGCAAAAGGCAAAGCGCAGGTAGGTGATGCTGTCGGCCCCATCCGGCGTAGCGCGCGCAAAGCGCGACAGATAGATGCCGACCAAGGCGGTAGGGGTGAAGTGCCAGGCGGTTTCTTCCAGCGTTTCACGCACCGCGCCCTGCTCAGGCGACTCGCCAGGGTCCAGATGGCCGGCGGGGTTGTTTAGCCGCAAGCCGTCTTTGGTGTGTTCTTCCACCAGCAAGAAGCGGCCTTCGCGTTCGATCACCGTCGCAACGGTGACATTGGGTTTCCATCGTTCGTCCATGGGTAATTATGGAATATGTCACGCGCAGTGCGCCCCAAACGGGTGCGGACACGACTGTCCACAGGGCAATCTCGGTTAAAGTGGCGGCCGCAAAGCCTTGCACGGAACTTACCGTGCAAGCGCTACTGAACAGTTAACAATTACAAGTCTAGGAGTCGCTTCATGCAGACGGTCTCTACTGAAACGGCGCAGCGCATCGGTGTTCCGCGCGAAATTTTCTCCGAAGAGAAACGGGTCGCCACGGTGCCCGAGGTGGTCGAGAAGCTCATCAAACTCGGATTCAAAGTGGTCGTTGAGTCCGGCGCGGGCGACGCCGCCTATTGCAACGACGACACTTACCGCGCAGCGGGTGCCGAGGTGGTGGCAACCGCCAAGGAGTTGTGGGCGCAGGCCGACATCGTCTTCAAAGTGCGTGGCCCCAGCGCCGACGAAGTCGCGCTGATGCACGCGGGCCAATCCCTGGTGGCCTTTATCTGGCCCGCGCAAAACCCCGAGTTGATGCAGCAGTTGGCCGCCCAAAAGGTCACCGTGCTGTCCATCGACTGCCTACCGCGCACGCTGAGCCGCGCACAGAAGATGGATGCGCTCACCTCCATGGCCGGTGTCAGCGGCTACCGCGCTGTGGTGGAGGCGGCCAATGCCTTTGGCCGCTTCTTCAATGGTCAGATTACGGCGGCGGGCAAAGTGCCACCGGCCAAGGTCTTTATTGCCGGTGCCGGTGTGGCTGGCTTGGCCGCTATTGGTACCGCATCCAGCCTGGGGGCCATTGTGCGCGCCAATGACACCCGCGCCGAAGTGGCCGACCAGGTCGTCTCGCTGGGTGGTGAATTTGTCAAGGTGGACTATGTCGAAGAAGGTTCGGGCGGCGGCGGCTACGCCAAGGTCATGAGCGAGGGCTTCCAACAAGCCCAGCGCGCCATGTACGCCCAGCAGGCCAGAGAGGTGGACATCATCATCACCACTGCGCTGATCCCCGGCGAGCCTGCGCCCAAGCTCATCACCGCCGAGATGGTCCAAAGCATGAAGCCCGGCAGTGTGATTGTCGACATGGCCGGCGAGCAGGGCGGCAACTGCGAGCTGACCGAGCCCGGTAAAGCGGTGGTCAAGCACGGCGTGACCATCATTGGCTACACCGATCTGGCATCGCGCTTGGCCAAGCAGTCGTCCACGCTGTATGCCAATAACCTGTTTCGCCTGTCGGAAGAGTTGTGCAAGACCAAAGACGGGCGCATTTTCGTCAACATGGAAGACGACGCCATTCGCGGCCTGACGGTGGTTGAAAAAGGCACCATCACCTGGCCCGCACCCGCGCTCAAACCGGCGGTAGCCCCTGCCGCGGCCAAACCGGCAGCCGCCGCTATCCCCAAGCCCAAAGGTGGGCATGGCCAAAGCACCGAGCCGTCATCGGCCAAAAGCGCCGCCATCATCTTTGCCTTTGGTGCCTTGTTGTTCTGGTTGATTGGCGCCAACGCACCCAAAGAGTTTTTGGGCCACTTCACGGTGTTTGTGCTGGGCTGCTTTGTGGGCTACATGGTGGTGTGGAACGTCAAGCCGGCTTTGCATACGCCGCTGATGAGTGTGACCAATGCGATCAGCAGCATCATTGTCATCGGGGCGCTGGTGCAGATCTCGCCCGTGGCGGCGGCGGTCAACCGGCCCAATGACCTGATTACCTGGCTGGCAGCAGCGGGCATTGTGCTGACCGCGATCAATATGTTCGGCGGCTTTGCCGTTACCCAGCGCATGCTGGCGATGTTCCGTAAATAAGAGAGGCGATGCATGTTCATCACAGCTGAATTGGCAACCGTCGCCTACATTGGTGCGACCATTTTGTTCATCCTGAGTTTGGGTGGCTTGTCCAACCAGGCCACCGCGCTGCGCGGCAACCTGTACGGCATGGTCGGTATGACCCTGGCGGTACTGGCCACCGTGTTTGGCCCCAGCGTCACCCTGGCCGGTATTCCGTGGATCATCGGTGCGGTGTTGGTCGGCGGTAGCGTGGGCCTGTACGCCGCGCGCACCGTGCAAATGACGCAGATGCCCGAGTTGGTGGCCCTGATGCACAGCATGGTTGGTTTGGCCGCCATGCTGGTGGGTTTCGCCACGTTTGTGGACCCCAGTGCATCGGCCAATTTGGTCGGTGCGGCGCATGCCATCCACGCGATTGAAATCTACGTGGGCATCTTTATTGGCGCCATCACGTTCTCCGGTTCGATCGTGGCCTTTGGCAAGTTGTCGGGCCGCATTGGTGGCAGCCCCTTGCTCTTGCCGGGGCGCCATGTTTTGAATCTGGTGGGTCTGCTGGTGGTGGTGTACTTTGGTGGTGAGTTTTTGCACGCCGCCACGCCAGAAGCGGGCATGCTTCCCCTCTTGGTGATGACGGCCGTTGCCCTGCTGTTTGGCGTGCACATGGTCATGGCCATTGGCGGCGCCGACATGCCGGTGGTGGTGTCCATGCTCAACAGCTACTCCGGCTGGGCGGCGGCGGCCACCGGTTTTATGCTGTCCAACGACTTGCTGATCGTCACCGGTGCATTGGTGGGCTCCAGCGGTGCCATCCTGTCCTACATCATGTGCAACGCCATGAACCGCAGCTTCTTTAGCGTGATTGCGGGCGGCTTTGGTACCGTGGCGGCAGCGCCTGCGGGCGGCGGCGCAGCGCAACCGGCGGGCGAAGTGGTGGCGGTCACCGCGCTGGAGACGGCCGAGCTGCTGCGTGAAGCCAAGAGTGTGGTCATCGTGCCGGGCTACGGCATGGCGGTGGCCCAAGCCCAGCACACCGTATTTGAGATCACCAAACACCTGCGCGACAAGGGCACCAAAGTGCGCTTTGGTATCCACCCCGTCGCTGGGCGTATGCCGGGCCACATGAACGTGCTGCTGGCCGAGGCCAAGGTGCCGTACGACATCGTGTTTGAGATGGACGAGATCAACGACGACTTCGCCGCCACCGATGTGGTCATGGTGATTGGTGCCAATGACATCGTCAACCCGTCGGCCCAAGACGACCCCACCAGCCCGATTGCGGGTATGCCGGTGCTCGAAGTCTGGCACGCCAAGACCACCATCGTGATGAAGCGCTCCATGGCCTCAGGTTATGCCGGCGTGGACAATCCGCTTTTCTACAAAGAAAACAACCGCATGCTCTTTGGCGATGCCAAAAAGATGCTCGACGAGGTTTTGACCGCGCTCAGGGCTTAAGGGCGCATTGCTCCAGAAGGCGCCACGCGCAAGTGCAGTTCAATAGGGGGTACACCAACATGACAGACCGTATTTGGCTCAAGAGTTACCCCCCAGGGGTGGCTGCCGACATTGACGTGGCGCAGTACAGCTCGCTGGTTGCGCTGATGGAGGCCAGCTTCACCCGGTACGCCGACCGGGTAGCCTACGACTTCATGGGCACACGTATCACCTACGCCCAGACCGACTACCTCAGCCAGTCGTTCGCCGGCTACCTGCAAAACCTGGGCTTGGCCAAGGGCGACCGGGTTGCCATCATGATGCCCAATGTGCCGCAGTACCCCGTGGCGGTGGCCGGTATTTTGCGGGCGGGGTTTGTGGTGGTCAACGTCAACCCCTTGTACACGCCGCGCGAGCTGGAGCACCAGCTCAAAGATTCGGGTGCCAAGGCCATCGTCATCATCGAAAACTTTGCGACCACGCTGGAAAAGTGCATTGCCGCTACAGCGGTGCAGCATGTGGTGCTGTGTGCCATGGGTGACCAACTGGGTCTGTTCAAGGGCGCGTTAGTCAACTATATGGTGCGCCATGTCAAAAAGCTGGTACCCGCCTACCGGTTGCCGGGGGCGGTGCCGTTCAACACCGCGATTGCCAAGGGCGCCAAAGGCGTATTCAAGAAGCCGTTGACCACGGCCGATGATGTGGCGGTGCTGCAGTACACCGGCGGCACGACGGGGGTGTCCAAAGGTGCGGTGCTGCTGCACCGCAATTTGATTGCCAATGTGCTGCAGTCGCAGGCCTGGAATGCACCGGTGATGGAGCAGATCCCTGCCAATGCACAGCCCACAACCGTGTGTGCCTTGCCGCTGTACCATATCTTTGCGTTTTCTGTGGGCATGATGGTGTCCATGCGGATGGGCGGCAAGCTGATCTTGATACCCAACCCGCGCGATATTCCTGCTGTTTTGAAAGAGCTGGCCAAACACACCATTCACAGCTTCCCGGCTGTTAACACCCTGTTCAACGGGCTGGTTAACCACCCTGACTTCGGCAAAGTTGACTGGAGCCACCTCAAGATTTCGGTGGGCGGCGGCACGGCGGTTCAAAGTGGCGTGGCCAAGATGTGGTTTGCCAAGACGGGTTGCCCCATTTGCGAGGGTTATGGCCTGAGCGAGACCTCACCATCGGCGAGCTGTAACCCGGTCACGGCCAAGGAATACTCCGGCAGCATCGGTGTACCACTGCCCAACACCGACATGGTGCTGCTCGATGACGACGGCAATGCGGTGCCACCGGGTGAGCGTGGCGAGATTGCCATCAAAGGCCCGCAGGTCATGGCGGGCTATTGGCAGCGTCCCGATGAAACCGCCAAAGTCATGACCGCCGATGGCTATTTCAAGACCGGCGACATCGGCGTCATGGATGCGCGCGGTTTCTTCAAAATCGTGGACCGCAAGAAAGACATGATTTTGGTCAGTGGCTTCAACGTGTTTCCCACAGAGCTTGAAGATGTGGTCTCCCAGATGCCGGGCGTGATGGAATGCGCCTGCGTCGGCGTGCTCGATGCCAAAACCGGCGAAGCCATCAAATTGGTGATCACCAAAAAAGACCCTGCCTTGACTGAGGCGGAGGTGCGCGCCTATTGCAAAGAAAACCTGACCGGCTACAAGCAGCCCAAGGTGGTTGAGTTTCGCGCAGAGTTGCCCAAGACCCCGGTGGGCAAGATCCTGCGCCGCGAATTGCGGGAGCACTGACCCGTTGGGCGCCGCCACCGCCATTCTGAGTGCGCTGGCGCAAGAGCAAGACGGCCTGTTGCACCAACTGGCAAACGCCCGCTGCGTGCGACGCGCGGGGCGTGACTTTTGGTTGGGTACCTTGGCCGATAAGCCGGTGGTGCTGGCGTTGTCGCGTGTGGGTAAGGTGGCTGCAGCCACCACCGCCGTGGCCCTTATCGAAGCGTTTGATGTGGGGCGGGTGGTTTTTACCGGTGTGGCCGGCGGAGTGGGTGAGGGTGTGGCGGTTGGTGATGTGGTTGTGGGCAGTATGTTTATGCAGCACGACATGGATGCTTCGCCTTTGTTTGCGCGTTATGAGATTCCCTTGTACGGCCAAACCTTGTTTCAGGCCGATCCGGCGCTTTCTGCCTTGCTTGTGCGTGCCAGCCAAACCGTTGCGCCGCACGGGGTGGGTCGCGAAGTGGTGGTGCATCAGGGCTTGATTGCCAGTGGCGACCGGTTTGTGAGCGGCGCCGCAGAGGCGGGCCAATTGGTGCAGGCGCTCAAAGCCGCTGGGCACAGTCCCTTGGCCGTTGAAATGGAAGGGGCTGCAGTGGCCCAGGTCTGCGCCGACTACCGCGTGCCGTTTGCAGCGGTGCGCACCATCTCCGACCGGGCGGATGACACCGCCCATGTGGATTTTGCGCAGTTTGTCAACGAAGTGGCCGCCGTGTATGCCCGCCGCATTGTTGGCGAATTGATGATTTTGCTATAAAAATAATAGCTGGTCGCGCAGGTTCTGCGGGGGCTAGCGGCCAATTTTGCTCGCAATTACTGCAGCCAGCCCCGTTTGCGAAAGTACCACATGGGAATCACGGCGCTGCCCACCATCAAGGCCAGCGCGTAGGGGTAGCCCAGCGCCCAGTCCAGCTCGGGCATGAACTTGAAGTTCATGCCGTACAGGCTAGCAATCAAGGTCGGGGGCAGCAGCGCCACGCTGGCCACCGAGAAGATTTTGATGATCTTGTTCTGGTTGATGTTGATGAAACCGACCGTGGCGTCCATCAAGAAGTTGATCTTGTCAAACAAAAATGCGGTGTGCGAATCCAGAGAGTCGATGTCGCGCAAAATCTGCCGCGCTTCTTCGAACTGCTCACCATTGAGCATCTTGCTGCGCATCATGAAGCTCACGGCGCGGCGGGTGTCCATCATGTTGCGCCGAATTTGACCGTTCAAATCTTCCTGGCGTGCAATGGCACCCAGCACTGCACCGGCCATGGCGTCGGTCACGTCGCCTGAGAGAACATCTTTGCTGATTTTTTCAAGCTTGACGTAAATCTCTTCCAGGGTGTCGGCGGAATATTCGGCGTCGGCATCAAACAGCTTGAGCATCACCTCTTTGGCGTCTTCGATCAGGCCGGGCGCACGACGGGCCCGCATGCGCAACAGTCTGAAAACGGGCACGTCTTCGTCATGGATAGAGAACAGCACGCCTTTGCTCTTGAGCTCGTCGTTCACCAGGTTGAGAATGAACGCCACCCGCACGGTGCGCGGCTCGTCATCGTCGGCAATCAAGAAGTCGCTGCGGATGTGCAGCTCGCCATTGTCCTCCGCGTAAAAACGGGCGGACTCTTCAATGTCCTCGTCCATCGCATCTTCAGGAATGGACAGGCCGTAGTACTGCTTGATCCAGCGCTTCTCCTCGACCGTGGGGGATTCGAGATCAACCCAAATGGGCTGAAAACGCGATAGCTCTTCGAGCGACTCGATCTCTTCTTGGAAGAGCCGGCCATTGGCGAGCGAGAAAATATTGAGCATGACGGACTCCCGGGGGTGGTGTGCTTCGACTGGATCGGGGCTGGCTTTCAACCCCGGTGCAGTGAGGGGAGTTGAAAGCTACCGACTCGGGTAGTTTTCCATGGGGCGCTCCAAAAAATAATGGCTAGCGAAATTATCGCATTGCCATTGGTGCGTGCACGGTTTTGGGTCGCAGGACAGAAAAAAAGCTGGCAAAAATTGATTGCATTTCGTAAAAATCGGGCGCATAGTGAACCCAATTGCACCGGATTTGAGACACGTTTTTTTTGGTTTGTGTGCCGACCGCCGAGGGGCGGAAGGCTTTTTTAACCTGAGTGAAACTGGAGGCTATTTATGAACCTGACGATCAGCGGTCACCATCTCGAAGTTACCCCGGCCATGCGCAGTTACGTTACGACCAAGCTCGATCGCATCATGCGGCATTTCGACCAAGTGGTCGATGTCAAAGTCTTACTGACCGTTGAAAAACAAAAGGAAAAAGAGCGACGGCAGCGAGCGGAGTGCAACATCCACGTCAAAGGCAGCGACTTGTTTGCCGAAAGCGCCCACGAAGACCTGTACGCAGCCGTGGACGAACTGGTTGACAAGCTCGACCGCCAAGTGGTGCGCCACAAAGATCGCATTAAAGACCACCACCACGCAGCTCCCAAACGCCTGATGTAAGCTGCACCCCCTAATCGCACACAGCCAAAACCGCCCTTCACACAGGCGGTTTTTTTGTGTGCATAATTGGTTGCAACACCATGAATCGCTTAGCCAGTATCCTGTCCGCCACGCAAGTCATTGCGCAAGTGGACGTCACAAGCAAGAAACGGGCATTCGAAGAGGCCGGTTTGTTGTTCGAGAACTTGCACGGCTTAAGCCGTGCATTGGTGACTGATAGCCTGTTTTCCCGTGAACGACTGGGTTCGACAGGACTCGGTCACGGCGTAGCCATTCCCCATGGGCGCATCAAAGGTTTGCGTGCACCCTTGGCGGCCGTGTTTCAGCTGGCCCAGCCGATTGGCTTTGACGCCCCTGACGAGCAAGCCGTGCGCCTGCTGATTTTTTTGCTGGTGCCTGAAGCGGCCACGCAGAAACATTTAGAAATTCTGTCTGAAATCGCCGAGTTGCTTAGTGACGCGCCTTTGCGCGAAAAAATGGCGTCCGCCACAGACTCCTTGGTATTGCACGGCCTGATTTCGGGTTGGCAGTCTTCCACCCAGGTCTGCTGACCGCACCCCTACTCTTTCGCGCCACGCATGAAGCCCACCGTCGTCAGTGCCGACGTTCTGTTTGAAGAGTTTCGGGCCCGTTTGCGTTGGGAGTGGGTCGCTGGGTTGGGCGCCTCCGAGCGCCGCTTCGATGAAGTCGCCGTGCGCGCAGCGCGCTCGGGCGCCGACTTGGTGGGTTACCTGAATTACATCCACCCGTACCGGGCCCAGATTCTGGGTGAACGGGAGATCGCCTACATCACCAACGCCACACCAGAAGACTGTGCGCGGCGTATTTCCCGCATTGTGACGCTGGAACCCCCGGTTTTGGTGCTAGCCGACAGCCAAGTCGCGCCACCGGCCCTGATGGCCATGTGCGAGCGGGCACAAATTCCCATGTTCGCCACCCACGAGGCGTCGGCATTTGTCATCGATGTGCTGCGGGCCTATCTGTCCAAACACTTCGCGGATCGCGCCTCGATGCACGGCGTCTTCATGGACATTTTGGGTTTGGGCGTTTTGATTACCGGTGAGTCGGGTTTGGGTAAGAGCGAGCTCGGTTTGGAGTTGATCTCGCGGGGTAACGGCTTGGTGGCCGACGATGCAGTCGACCTGTTTCGCATCAACCAGACCACTTTGGAAGGGCGCTGCCCAGAGTTGCTACAAAACCTGCTGGAAGTGCGTGGCATTGGCTTGCTGGACATTCGGGGTATTTTTGGCGAAACCGCCGTGCGCCGCAAAATGCGGCTCAAGCTGATTGTTCACCTGGTCCGCAAAGAAACCATGGAGCGGGAGTACGAGCGCATTCCGTATGAGCCCCTGACCCAAGAGGTCTTGGGTATTCCGGTGCGCAAAGTGGTGATTCAGGTTTTGGCTGGGCGCAATATCGCGGTGTTGGTTGAGGCGGCGGTGCGCAACACGATCTTGCAGTTGCGCGGGATTGACACCTACCAAGAGTTCGTCGAACGCCACCGCAAGGCCATGAGCGGCGAAAACTAAGACGAATGCAGGGTATTCGGCTGACTGGAAATTACCCGTTTTTGTTGGTGGGGGTCGGTCGGCTAGCGCAATTTTCTTTGGTGCAAGTCGCGTACAGGCTCAGGGCGTGGTCGGTGATGTTAAATCCCTTGGCTTTGGCCACCGCATGTTGGCGGCGTTCAATCTCGGCGTCGTAAAACTCCTCAACCTTGCCGCAGTCCAGGCACACCAAATGGTCGTGGTGCTGCCCTTCATTGAGTTCATAGACCGCCTTGCCACTCTCGAAATTACCGCGGCTCAGGATGCCGGCTTGCTCGAACTGCGTCAGCACGCGATACACGGTTGCCAGGCCGACGTCCGAATGGTCGCCGAGCAGTACCCGGAACACGTCTTCCGCGGTCATGTGGCGTTGTCCGCCTTTCTGAAAAATCTCGAGGATTTTCAACCTCGGCAGTGTGGCCTTGAGCCCCGTGCTTTTCAGTTCGTCGACGTTGGCCATGGCTGCTTTCTTCCTCTGGGAACACTGCGCTGTCAAAGGCTCAGCGGCTACAATGGTGCATCATATCGCCCACCTCAAACCCATGTACGACCCCGTCCGTTTTAGCGCCCGACTAAGCCTTTGCCTGGCTGTCTGCGCGGGCCTTGCGGGCTGCTCCGGCTTCAATGGCGCAAGCTCCCGTATCGCCAGCGTCATCACGCCCTACCAGATCGACGTCGTGCAGGGAAATTTTGTCTCCAGCGAGCAGGTTGCGCAGTTGCGCACCGGCATGTCGCGCCAAGCGGTGCGCGATCTCCTGGGGACCTCGCTGTTGCAGAGCGTGTTCCACTCCGATCGCTGGGACTACGTGTTCACCTTCAAGCGCAAGGGCGAGGAACCGCAGTTGCGCAAGGTAACGGTTTATTTCAAGGGCGACGGGCTGGACCGTTTCGAGGCGGACAACAACCTGCCCACCGAAGCCGAGTTCCTCGCGTCACTCGAGTCGGGTCGCAAGAACGCCAAGACGCCGGTGCTGGAAGCCTCGGAAGAATCCCTGAAACAGTTTCCGGTGGCCGCCAGGACGGTGCCGGAAACGCCGAAAGAGCTGCCTCCGCTGCCGTCGAGCTACCCGCCTCTCGAGCCAGCCTCTCCCTGAGAGCGAACGATGAACGCACCCACGCGACGCAGGATCGGCATTTCCGGCGCGTCCGGCCGGATGGGGCGCATGCTGATCGAAGCCGTACGCAATTCCGGCGACTGCGTTCTGTTCGGTGCGCTGGACATCGGCAACAGCCCTGCGATCGGTAGCGACGCCACCGCCTACCTGGGCGTGACCAGCGGAATTGCGATCACCTCCGACCCGCGACGCGCTCTCGAAGGCGCCGACGTGCTGATCGACTTCACGCGCCCCGAAGGCACGCTGACCCACCTGCAGGCCTGTCGCGCCCTGGGCGTGAATGCCGTCATCGGCACCACCGGCTTCACTGACGCGCAGAAGGCGCAGATCGCCGCCGCTGCACGCGACATCGCCATCGTCATGTCGCCCAACATGAGCGTCGGCGTCAACGTCACCCTGAAGCTGCTCGAAATGGCGGCGCGCGCGCTGGCCACCGGTTACGACATCGAGATCATCGAGGCGCACCACCGGCACAAGGTCGATGCGCCTTCGGGCACGGCGCTCAAGATGGGCGAAGTCGTCGCACAGGCGCTCGGGCGCGACCTTAAGGACTGCGCCGTATATTCCCGCGAAGGCGTGACCGGCGAGCGCGATCCGTCGTCGATCGGATTCGCCAGCGTGCGCGGCGGCGACATCGTCGGCGACCACACCGTGCTCTTCGCCGGCACGGGCGAGCGCATCGAGATCACGCACAAGTCGTCCAGCCGGGAAACCTACGCCCAGGGCAGCTTGCGCGCTGCGCGTTTTCTGGCGGGTCACCGCACCGGGCTGTTCGACATGTTCGACGTGCTGGGTCTCGCAGCCACCTCGCGATGAGCCTTTTTCAACTGGTCTCCAACGGTGACACGGTCACCCGGCT
>JBBRNS010000112.1:0-11747 GCA_038230175.1 Burkholderiales bacterium | reverse complement strand
GGTAAACGCCCCGGTGTAGGTAAAGCCCGCCCCGCCCAGGGTGTAGAATATCTTGCCCGTGCCGGTGCGGCTGGCGGTAATCGAAATGGGCGCGGTGAACCCGGCCAGGGTCTGGGTGTTGGTGGCGCCGTAATCGGGGCTAAAGGCGGTGTCGCTGGGCAGGTCGGCCATCTTGGGCGAGGCCAGTGCAGTGAGAGAGCCGCCGTTCCACAGTGTTTGGCCACGCAGCATGACGCTACCTAGCCGGTTCTTCTTAAGACTACCCGGGTCACCCGACACCACCGACCGCACCGCCCCAGCACGAAAGAAGTCGGTGGGGTTGTAACCGGTGGCCACGCCGTTGCGCACATTGATGCGGCCCAGGTCCAGCAAACGGTCGTCGCTGGCTTGCCAGCTGAGGTAGGCCTCCTTCAGGGTGTTGATGCTGTGCTCGTCGCCTTTGGGTGCGGGCCATTTCATGTCTAACCGGTTGGCCAACACACCGCGCCAGCCGGGCGCGAAGGCTTTGTCCACCTGAAAATCCAGCGACAGGCGGTGGTTCGGTGTGACCGAGCCGTCTGGCGCAGTGATCGGGCCAGACGCCACCTCGGCAAAGGCCTGCCAGGAACGCGCAGCCTCGGCTACTGTGGCCGGGGCGTCGGCCAGTGCCAATGCGTCCAGCTCATCTGGGTTGTCGATGCCCTGCGCCCAGCCAAGCGCCGGTACGGCGACCAAGGCAGCCTGCACCAGCAGGTTGCGCCAAGCCATACGAAGCGACCGGCCGGCCATGGCGCGTGGGGATGGAAGACTGTGCGGCATGCAGCCCTACTCGGCCTTAAAGCGCGGCAGGTAGTCGCGCTGCAGCCACGCGTCGGGTACCTCGCGCTTGGCGTAGTTGGAGAAGCGCATCACGGTAACCCAGCTGGGGTCTAGACCGTCAATGATGACCGTCTCGGTGGGCCGTATTTGCCCAAGCTGGCTTTCAAAGCGGCGAAAGTACGCCGTCTTGAGCAGTTTTCCACTTTCGGCGTAGTAACGGGCCTTTATGGGTTGCTGGTTGGTGGTGTCGATCCAGATCTCGATGTGGTGGTAGTTCACATCGTCGGTCATGCCATTGAGGGTGAGCTTGTAGCAGTGGCGCAGCTTCTTTTCGCCGTCTGCCATGTCCTCCTCGCCGGCTTGGGTGGCTTTGTAGTCCCGCGCCAGGTTTACCGTCAACACGTCGCCATTAGAGGCCTGCCCCAGCAAGCGCTGCTGGGGCGAGAGCCGCACGCTGGCCTTGTTGGTAGGGTCGTAAAACCACAGGTCTTTGCCGCTATAGAGCATGAGCTTGTTGGCATCCCGTGCTGGCGCTACAAAACGTACCAGACTGCGAAACTGGCCGCTGCTGGGGTCTGCCTTGGAGTAGATGCCCAACGTGCTGGTGTCGGTTTGTTTGCCACCCCGGTATTCGATCAGCGTGTTGGTCAGGCCAAACGAGAAGTCGGGGTTGCGCACCAAGTCACTGGCAGCCAGAATTTCTTGCGCGGTGGGCGCCGCTTGCACCCCCACCAAAAACAAGCAGGCGCCTAACGCCAGTAGGGTTTTTGTAGCGTGTTGGAACAAATTCATGGTCGCTCCTTAAACGTGGCGCAATGCGTCCACAACCATCATTTTCGACGCGCGTCGCGCAGGCCACCAGGCGGACAACACGGTGACCACCACCAGGCCCACCACGCTGCCCACCAGCAGGCCAGTGTCCTGCCACACCCGCACCAATATGAGGTAGGCGTACGAGTAGCCGGGCGGCGTGTAGGTGGCGCCGCTGTTGTTGATCAAGGCCGCCAAAATCAGCGCGCACGCCACACCCAAGACCGATCCCAGCAGGCCTAGCAGCACACCTTCACACAAAAAGAGGTTGCGAATGCCAGAGCGACGCAGCCCGATGGCGCGCAGCGTGCCGATCTCGACCGTGCGCTCAACCACCGCAGTGCTCATGGTGTTGCCGATCATGAACAGCACAATGACTGCGATCAATATGGCGATAAAGCCAAACATAGAGCCCATAAATTGCGCGGTTTGGCCATACAGGGGGTTGAGCTCTTTGAAGTCCAGCAGCTCTAGCGACTGCACCATGAACTCGTCTTCAAACAGTTTGGCAATGCGTTTTTGGGCTTCTGGCAATTGACGGGTGTGCTGCAGTTGGATACGAATCGCGGTTACCTTTGGCGTCGCTCCGCCGTAAATCAGCTTTTGCGCCTGCGCCAAATGCATCGCCATGTAAATGTCATCAATCGCTTTGATGCCCATGTTGTTGGCGGCCACGACCCGCAAGCCGGCCACATTGGGTGCACCATGGGCGGTCGAGGCCAACATTTCGATACGTGCTTCGTCCACCTGCGGGGTGGCGGATTTTTCGAGGTCAGACAGCGCCAAGATGTCGTCCGGTGCGCTAGCGCCTTCATTCACTTTGGTGGGGCTGCTTTGCACGCAGTTGGACAAATTCAGCGTGTTGCACAGCTTGAGCTTGCGCGCCACGCCGGTACCAATGATTACGCCGTTAGGCTCAGCGTCCGTTAGCACCAAAGGCTTGGCATAGCTTTTGAGGCCGTAGTCGTTCCATTGCAGCATGTGGTTGTGTTCGTTCACCACCACGCCGACGGCCATGACCGAGCGCGACACACCGGCTGCAAAATTGCCCGCCAAGCCGCCCAATTGCAGGCTAGGCGTGACCGTGCTGAGCATGGGTGCCAAAACTGCGTCTTGCTTGATGGCGGCGATCAGGCGTTCATAGCCGTCTATGCCGTAGGCGGTGGGGTTGTCGCCGCCCTCTGCAAAGTAGCCTTTGTGTTGAATCTGCAAATGGCCAGACTGCTGCACCACACCGGTTTCAATGCCATAGATGACGTTGGACTTGTAGCCGCCAAATAGCAAAATAGCTACCAGACCAATCGCCATGGACAACAAGGTGGTGAGCGAGCGGCGCCGGTTGCGCAGCAAATTGCGCAGGGCCAGTGAAAGCGTTTTCATGCTGCCACCTCCGCAGTCTCGGTGCGGCGCTCGACCGACGTAATGCGGCCATCGCGGATAAACACCGCGTCGTCCGCAGCCGCCAAAATTTGGGGGTCGTGCGAACTGAACACAAACGACACGTGGTGCTCACGCTGCATCTTGCGCATCAGTTCAAGGATGGACGCGCCGGTATGGCTGTCTAAGTTGGCGGTGGGTTCATCGGCCAGCACCAGCTTGGGCGCGGGCGCCAGCGCCCGGGCAATGGCCACCCGTTGGCGCTGCCCGCCCGAGAGTTGACCGGGGCGGTACTGGGCCCGGTCCGACAGGCCCACGGCGTCGAGCAAAGCCAGCACCCGTTCCTTGCGCTGCGTGGCCGGCATCTTGCTCAGCAGCAGCGGGTACTCCACGTTTTCATAAGCCGTCAAAACTTGCAGCAAATTGAAGTTTTGAAAGATAAAGCCCAGGTGGCGCGCCCGAAAGTCGGACAAGGCGTTGTCTGACATCTGCTGTACGTCTTGCCCAGCGACGATGACCTCACCGCTGTCGGGCCGGTCGATGCACCCAATCACATTGAGCAGCGTGGTCTTGCCGCTGCCCGACGGGCCGGAGATCACGGTGAACCGGTTGGCCCGGATTTCGAGGTTGATGTCGCTGAGGGCAGGCACCCCCACGGAATCAAGGTGGTAGGTCTTACCAACCTGTTTGAGGAGTACGGGGTGCATGGTGGATAGGCAGTCAGTAGTTGATAGTCGGTTTCTGCTTAGTCCAGTTTGTAGGCAGTGAGCTGGTAGTTCCACTTGGCGTCTTCGTGCACCACCTTGATGACGGCTCCTAACTTGGGCGCATACCAGCGGGTGGATGTCTTTTCGCCGCTGAACACCATCAGCGCGCGCCATTTGTCCACGCAGTCGATGCGAAACGCGTCAAATTCGCCCGCCACCACTTTGACCTTTTCAAAGGCGGTGGTTTCGCACTTGACCTTGCTCTTCCATTTGTCGCCGGTGTCTTCGGTAAACCCGGCGTATTCGCCCTCCCACTTCTTGCCCACTTCGAGTGGGAAGGTCATCGTGGGCATATAGGGCTTGAACTCGTATTCAACGTCGCCGTTTTGGCGCGCCATTTTTACGATATTGAAGTCATTGGCCAGCGATTGGTAAATCAGCAGGTCTTTGCACTGGATGACCAGCATGCCGTTTTCATTGGTGCTTTTGATGGTCCAGCGCTTGCAGTTGCCGATGCTGCCGCTGCTCTCCGTAAATTCAAAGTAGCCGCCGGTTTTAATGTCGGTGGCCAATGGCTTCTCAGCGCGGATGGCGTCGGCAGCCATGGCGGCTAGGCAACTGCCCAGAAGTAGGACTGCGATGGTGAGTTGTTTCGTTTGCATAGTAATTTCTGTGTAAAGTAAGTAGTAGAGGCGTCGTGTGGCAGAGCGTGCCGACAGCGACTTTACCCTAGGGCCAAACCGTCTGCGCACGCGGCAACCGGCCGAAGTATCGTGCGCCCGGGGGCTTCGGGTATTGAACGATTGCGACATGGGAACCATAAAATGCGCCATGCGGTTTAGCACACACGACACTTCCAACCAGGCAGCACCCGCCACGCACAGTGCATTGATTGCGCCGCGGCTGTCGCTGGCCTCGTGCGTGCGTGCCTACGTTACGCGCAGCACGCTGGGTGTTGATCTGCGGCCCGATCAGCGGCACAACTACTATCCGGCGTCACTCTTGTGCACGATCACCTTTGCCCTGCAAGGGGAGTCGCAAATCATTCGCCGTGGCGATGAACCCGTCACCGTGCCGGTGCCTCCCCCGGTGCCCAACAAGCTGCGTGTCTGGTTTTCAGGGCCCCACACAGCGCCATTGGTGACATTCAATCCTGGCCCCATTCACGTCTTCATGGTGAGCCTCACGCCTGCGGCACTGGTCGCCATGGCGGGCCTAGACATTGCAACCTGGGTCAATCGCATCGCGCCGCTGGAGATGGTGTTAGACCATTCCTGGCAGGCCATGGCAAATGCTGTGATGGCGGCACCCGACGAACAAGCAGCAGTGCACTGCATTGAGGAATTTTTAGAGCCGCGTTGGGGTGCTGTGAGCCACAGCGCAATGCCCAAAGCAGACCGCTACCGCTACTGGGTCGAGAGTTTGGCGCTGCGGGCTTCCACGTCTGGTGTTGGCAGCAGCCTGCGACAAATGGAGCGGCGCATCAAACAGTGGGCGGGCCTGCCGATGCGCGATCTGCGGCGGTTGACCCGTGCAGAAGACTCGTTTTTTCGCGTACGCGACGCACAGCAGGCCGGTGCAGTTGACTGGGCCACAGCGGCGGCCGACGGCGGCTACTCTGACCAAGCCCACCTGTGCCGCGAAACACGCCGCATGACCGGACTGAGCCCCAACGAGTTAACGAAGGCCATCAACACCGAAGAGGGATTTTGGTTATACCGGCTTCGGGATTAAAAGCCGGCCGTATGCGCCTAGCGGGGCGGCACCAACACAAGCCCGCTTCACTGCGCACTCAGGCTGAGTTCTGCCTGCGGCTTCCAGCCGCTGTCAAACGTCGCGACTTTGGTAGCGCCCAAAAACAAGCGTTCGGTTGGTACTTTCTGACTCGCTAAGTAGTCTCTGGCCACCGCGCCACGCTGCCGGGCCAGGTCGTAGCCGGCATCATTGCTGAGTACGATATTGGCCATCAGCAGCGCCTCCATGTCTGCCGGGCTGATGTCTTTGCTCAAGCCGACAACGTTGCGCGGTTTGACCATATCGGCCCGGCTGTAAACCGCTTTGAGCAGGGCTGGGTATTCGGCCGCGTCCACTGCTGCAACCAGGGTGGCATCGCCACCTTTTTCTAAGGCTTGGCGGCGCTTTTCGGACAGCAGCAAGGCGCCTAAACGCGCACGTTTGAGGGCGTCACGTTCGGCGTCCAAAGAGGCTGTGCCAGTGATGGTTAGCGCCAGGGCAGGTCGATCCAACAACGCTTTGGCCACCTTGTCCAGGTTTGTGCGTGCCTCGGTTCCAAGCGTGCTACTGCCCGGGGCAAAGCCCACGGTGCTCAGCGCGTCAGCGTCGCCGCCCAATGCGTTGGCCATCAGGCTAAATGGCGCAGTCAGCGCCTTGCCAATGAGGTTAGTGATGATTTTGAACACCAACGAACCCAGCTTGAACTGTGGGTCATTGAGCGAGCCGCTGATGGGCAGGTCCAGGTCAATCACCCCATTGCGGTCGGCAAGTAGGGCGGTGGCCAGCTTGACCGGCAGGCTATTGGGCGCCCCTTCCACTTTTTCGCCAAAGGTTAGCTGGTGGAGCACCAGCTTATTGGCGGCGGTGAGCTGGCCGTCGGGCTGCACCGTGTATTGCACATCCATGTTCAGCTTGCCCCGGGTGATGCCGTAGCCGGCGTATTTGACGGCATAGGGCGACAGCGGTGGCAGCTCTAGGTCACGCACCTGGCCCTTGATGTCCAGCGCGAGGGGCTTTGCCAGAGGGTTGACCTTGCCGGTGATGGTGACGGATGCGGTGCCTTCGGCGCGACCGCGCAGGTCCAGGTCGGCCAACTGCACAGCAGCACCGGGCGCAGCCGAGGCAAACTGGCTCAGCGTGCCGGTGAGCTCGCTTAAATCAGCCGAGTAGTTAGGCTGGATAAAGCGGTCTGAAAATGCCACCTTGCCATGCACCAGGTTGATGGGGCCCATATGCACCACCGGCGCAGGGGGGGCATTGGGCACCGGTGGGGCGACGGCGCTTGGTGCCGAGACCGCTGCTGGCTCGGCCGTCTTGACCAAGTCTTGCAGGTTGAGCCGCCCACTTTTTTGAACAATGATGCGGGCAAAAAAGTCGGACAGGGTGGCGGTGCGCACGTCGAGGCGTGTGGCCGTGCCCGGCGCGATGGCCAGCTGAATGCCGGGTACGCTGAGCGACTTCCAGCTCAGCAGTTCTTCGGCCGCCTGCAAGTCACCCGTTCCCAGAAGGGTGCTGGTGGCGCGGAAGTCTTCCAGTGCGGCGTCGCCGGAGACACTCACGGTGGCGCCGGCCGCACCGGCCGCGTAGCGGATGGTGCCGCTGAAGCTGGTGTCGGCGCGCAGCACTTCTAGGTTGAGCTGCTCTGCAAAATACGGTGTGATGGCGTGGACCGGCAGATCCTTGCTTTCCAGCTTGCCTTGCACCACCACCGGGGCCCACATGACCGTGCCCTTGAAGCCCAGTGAGCCGGCCTCGGGGCGGCCAGACTTGACCTTGCCCGACACGCTCAGCGGCGCGGGCTGGGTTCCGTCCAACGTCCAGTGCTGCAACTGCGCGTTAAGCCCGGTGACGCCCAATTGCACCGGCCGCGCCAAGTGGGCGTCACCGTAGTTCAGGGTGCCGTCGCTGATGGTGGTGTCGTCAACGGCCACCTTCCAAGGCTTGCTATCAGCCTTGCTATCAGGCTTCGCGGCAGCGTTGGGTGTTGCTCCGGGTACTTTGCGCCACTGCTCAAACATCCAATGTCCTTCGGCGTCTCGCAGAACACTGGCGGTTGGCGCGCGCAAGGCAATGGCGCCAATGTGCACGCTGCGTGCGCTGAGGTCGATGGTGGCGTCCCGCGCTTCTAATGCCTTGAACTGGGGCAGCGCACTGCCGGTTGCGCCGACCAAGGCGGCGTCGCGCAGGGCCAGACGCGGCACGGTGATCTGGGTGCCGTCGGCTTGCCAGCGGGCGCCGAGTTCGGCCTCCAGCGTGCCTTTGACCTGTGGTGCCAAGAAATCCGCCAGATAAGGCGCAACACTGGTCAGTGCAAAGTCGTTTACGGTGGCGTGCACCGTACCGGCGAGGTCGCTGCCCTGGCCATCAAACACCAGTTGCGCGGGCTTGCCCTTGCCCGCCAGCGTCAGCGCGCCAGAAAACGGAGTCTTCGCGTCGCCAAATGGCCAGCGCAGGGCTTTGGCTTGCAGGGTGATGTCGGTCAGCGCGATGGCGGCTTGGGGGCGGGTTTTGGCATCGGCCCAGTGCAGCGTGCCCTTGCGCAAAGCCAATTCGGCCAAGTCCAGGGTCCAGGCCTTGGCGGGCGCAGATTGAGCGCCATTTTGGCCACTAGCCCTCGTAGAATCTACGTGAGTAGCTACTGTTTTTGTAGCATTTTTGGTGCTCGGGGGCGCTGATAAATCCCAGTTCAGCTGGCCATTGGCGTCACGGCTGGCCCACACCTGTGGCCCGGTGATGGTCAGCGACGCGAGCTTGGCCACCTGGTCTAGGGGGCGCACGTCGGTCAGCACCGCTTCCACTGCGTCCACATCCACCATAGTCGCGCCCTTGGTGCTGGTGAGCTTGAGTTTAGAGACTGCCAGCTTGCCCGACAAGGTCAACGCAACCTGCGGGTCTTGGACAAAGCCTAGGTGCAGATCTGCATCCAGAACCGCGCCTTGGGCTTGCAGCGGCAGGCTGGCGGGCCAATAGGGCAGGTAAGGCTGTATATCGAGCTGGTTAACCGTCAGGTTGACGTCGCCCTGGCGCGTTTGGGCAAACGGTGTGCCATGTGCTGCCGAGTCAAACGCGCTGCCGTTGAGTTCAAACGCCAAACGGGGCTCCACCACGATGTCGCGTTTGGCGGCCAGGTTGCTGATAAACGGCACTGCGAATGCCAACTTGCGCAGCTGGTGTTGCTGGCGTTTGGGTGCGTCGTTGAAATCCACACTGCCGTCTTGCAAAACCAGGTTGTACAGGGCAAAACGCGGAGGCTCCGACGGTGTGCTGGGCGTGGCCGCCAAGCGCTCCAGAATGTCGTCTATATCGTAGTGCCCGCTGGCCGTACGGGTGAGGTGCAGGGTGGGTGCTTCGACCACCACCGCGTCCAGTACCGGGCCCAGGCGCAATAGTGACTGTGCTTCGCCATCCACATAGATGCGCTTGATCTGCAACTGCGGCGCGTGCCCGTCGCTACTGGCCACCGCCACATCGCGCAGGGTTAGCTCCAGCGACCAGGGTTTGAAATCCACCGCACCGACCGTTACTGCGCGCCCCAGGGCGGCGCTGCCGCGGGCTTGTATCTGGCTTTTGAGCACCATGGGCAGCACGGCCCAGCCTAGACCCCAGATTGCGGCCACACCCAGCGCGCTGAAGGCGGCGCGGCGCAGCCAGGGGGACGACATCGTGAACAAGGACTTCATAGAACGGTTGGTAAAAGTTGCCGAAAATCTGTAGGTGCGGGGCGGGCGCGCCGCTATGGGCGCGCAGCACCCAGGTCACATTGGTACAAAGCCTGGCACAGTGCCAGTGCGCGGGGTGAGCGGATGCGCCAGTCACAGCGGTTCATGGTGTAGGCGAAAGCCAGTTGTGCGGTCGGGTCACACCAACCGAGGGCCCCGCCCATGCCGGGGTGGCCAAAGGAGGCGCGGTTGGGCGAAAACACACCGTCGTCTTCCTTCAAAAATCCTTGCGCCCATCCCAAGGGCTTGCCCAGAACCTCGTCGCAATCACTCCAGCCTTGGCGCTCCAGCAAGGGAGCGATCGTCTCTGCCTCTAAATAACGCCGACCGCGCCATTGCCCGCCTACGGACCAGGGGATGTATGCGCGGGCCAAGCCGCGCGCGGTGGCGGTAGTGGATGCCCACGCCAGGTTGTGGCGGCGCACGGGGGGTTGGTTGTAGACGCCAATGCCACCGGGTGTGGGTGGGTTCATAAAAGCATGGCGTGCGGCACCGCCGCCAATGAAAGAGCGCCCCACATTGGCCTCGGTGCTGCCCCCGAGCAGGGCGGCCCAGGCCATGCGCCCCAGGTGGCTGGCCGTGGGTTGCGGGTAGAGCGTTGCCACCCGGTGGTCTTGGCTTGACGGAGTTCCCATAAAAACGTCAGCGCCCAAGGGGGCCAGATACTCGCGGTGCATAAACGTGTGCAGCGGCTCGCGGCATACCTGCTCGAAAAACGCACTGGCATACAACCCAAAGCTGATGCCGTGGTAGCCCTGCGCGGTGTCGGCGGGCCACGCCGGGCGCTGCACCTCAAGCGCCTTGCGCACAGCGGTGGCCTCGGTCGGATCACACAGCTGGCGCAGCGTCAAAGGTGTGCGGATGCAAGCCAACCCAGCGCGGTGGTTGAACAACTGGCGCACGGTGATGTGCTCTTTGCCAGCCTGACCAAATGCGGGCCAATAGTGGGCCACTGGTTTGTCCCAGTTAAAGGCGCCGCGCTGCGCAGCCAAGTTCAGGGCCATGGCTGCCAGCCCCTTGGTGGCTGAGAAGACGACGATCAGGCTGTCGGCCGTCCAGGGCGTCTGGGTTGCGGTGTCGGCCCACCCGCCCCAGAGGTCTACCACCATCTCACCCCGTTGGTACACACATAGGCTGGCACCGATTTCTTCACCGCTTTGAAAGTTGCGGGTGAATTGCTTCACCACGGGCTCGAACCCTGGCGCACAGCGCCCGTGTAGGGCCCCATGGCGTGTTGTGGTGGCACAGTCGTGTGAAAGTTGGGGCGCTAAGTTCATGCCAAGAAGCATAGCGCACCGCCACGCCAGCGAGCGGCTGTGTATCATTGCCCCGTCAACCAATAACCCAGGCAAGGAGACCCCACCATGGCGCTGATGGATTTCATCAAAAAGCAGTTTATTGACGTCATTCAGTGGACCGAGGAGGGCGATGGAACCCTGGCTTGGCGCTATCCCATGGAGGGTATGGAGATCCAAAACGGCGGGCAACTGGTAGTGCGCGAGTCGCAGATGGCGGTGTTCGTCAACGAAGGCAAAGTGGCCGACGTGTTTGGCCCCGGTACCCACAAGCTCACCACCCAAACTCTGCCGGTCCTGACGTATCTGAAAAACTGGGACAAGCTGTTTGAGTCGCCCTTCAAAAGCGACGTCTATTACTTCAGCACCCGCCAGCAGATTGACCAAAAGTGGGGCACGCCCCAACCCATCACCATCCGTGACAAAGACTTTGGCGCGGTGCGCCTGCGTGCCTTTGGTAACTACAGCTACCGCATTGCCGACCCTAAGTTGTTCCACACCGAAATCTCCGGCACGCGCGAGACCTATGGCGTGGCCGACGTGGACGGCCAGTTGCGTGGACTGGTACTGCAAAACATCAGCACCGCCATTGCCGCCAGTGGCATTCCGTTTTTGGACCTTGCGGCCAACCAAATGGAGTTTGCCAAGGCCCTGACTGTTCAACTCGCCCCTGAGATGGCCAAACTGGGCCTCAAGCTGGAGCTGATGACGGTGCAAAGTGTCTCGCTGCCCGAAGAGCTGCAAAAGATCATGGACCAAAAAATTGGCATGGGCATGGTCGGCAACGACATGGGCAAGTTCATGCAGTACCAAACGGCGCAAGCCATTCCTAAATTTGCTGAAGGCGGCGGGGGTGGGGGCAGTGGTATCGCGGGTGACGCCATGGGGCTAGGGGCGGGTGTGGCGCTGGGGCAGGTGTTGGCGCAGAACCTGGCTAGCGGGTTGCAGACTCCCGCCACGGCGGCTGCATCGGCCGTTGCGGCGGTGGGTGTTAAGGCGGAGGATGTGATGGCTACTTTGGAGAAGTTGGCGGATCTCAAAGGTAAGGGGATTTTGACGGAGGAGGAGTTTGCTACTAAGAAGGCGGAGTTGTTGAAGAAGTTGGTTTGAGGGGGTGGGATTTATTGGCGTTTTGTGACTTTTTATCACTGCGTGGCTCCTACACACCCCCCCTCTCTCCCCCCGCCCTCTCTCGCCCCCGCCGGGGCGGAAGAGGGAGCTGAACAACCATATTTGGCTATGTTTTTTAAGGTGTTAAGTACACGCGCTGCTTGGTGTAGGGCTTGGTTGGCTGAGGGGTGAGGGTT
>JBBRNS010000111.1:0-11948 GCA_038230175.1 Burkholderiales bacterium | reverse complement strand
GACCGGTGCGATCGAGTTGCCAGAAGGCAAAGAGATGGTCATGCCGGGTGACAACGTGTCGATCACTGTGAAGCTGATCAACCCGATCGCCATGGAAGAAGGTCTGCGGTTTGCGATCCGCGAAGGCGGTCGTACCGTTGGCGCGGGTGTGGTTGCCAAGATCATTGCGTAATTCGCGAAACACAAGGAATTACCATGGCAACCAAGCAAAAAATTCGCATCCGCCTGAAGGCGTTTGATTACAAATTGATCGACCAGTCTGCAGCTGAAATTGTGGACACGGCTAAACGTACTGGCGCGATTGTCAAAGGCCCCGTGCCTTTGCCAACCCGCATGAAGCGTTTCGACATTTTGCGTTCACCGCACGTGAACAAAACCAGTCGTGACCAGTTTGAAATCCGCACGCACCAGCGTCTGATGGACATCGTTGACCCCACCGACAAGACTGTCGACGCTTTGATGAAGCTCGACCTGCCCGCCGGTGTCGACGTGGAAATCAAGCTGCAGTAAGCAGAGGTTTTCGGCGCCGTCCAGGTGGATGGTGTCGCAATGGGTTGGGTGTTCGCGAGGCCTTGCGCAAAGCTGGGTCTCGCGCTATACTCGCAGGCTTCCTTACAAATGCCTCGGTAGTTGTAATGGGGTTTTATTAACAGTCTTCCACGCAAAAACACAGTAGCCAATTGAAGTTGCTGTGGTGGAAGTTACGGAGAAAACAATGAGTCTTAGCAATCACTTAGGGTTGCTGGGTCGCAAGGTTGGCATGATGCGCCTATTCACCGATGACGGGGACGCTGTTCCTGTTACGGTGGTTGATGTGTCCAACAACCGCGTGACTCAGGTCAAAACCCAGGAGAACGACGGCTACGTTGCCTTGCAGGTAACGTTCGGTTCACGCAAAGCTTCGCGTGTGACCAAGCCCATCGCTGGTCACCTTGCCAAGGCAGGTGTGGAAGCAGGCGAAATCATCCAGGAATTCCGCATTACTGCGGATGCGGCCGCCAAGTACGCTGCAGGTGTGACAGTTCCCGTGGCGGATGTGTTTGCAGTGGGTCAAAAAGTGGACGTGCAAGGCACAACCATTGGTAAGGGCTTTGCCGGCACCATCAAGCGTCACCATATGAGTTCGCAGCGCGCATCGCACGGTAACAGCCGTTCGCACAATGTGCCGGGTTCTATCGGTATGGCACAAGACCCCGGCCGTGTGTTTCCTGGTAAACGCATGACGGGTCACTTGGGTGATGACTTGGTTACAACCCAAAATCTCGATATTTTCCGCATTGATGAAGCCCGTCAGCTGCTATTGATCAAGGGTGCAATCCCTGGGTCGGCTGGTGGTTTTGTGACGGTTCGTCCTGCAGTTAAAGCCAAATCCGACGCGAAAGGAGCGAACTAATGCAGCTCGAACTCCTGAATGACCAAGGTCAGGCTACTTCGAAATTCGAAGCCCCTGAGACCGTGTTTGGTCGCGCATACAACGAAGATCTGGTGCACCAGGTTGTGGTGGCTTTCCAGGCCAATGCACGCCAAGGTACTCGCGCCCAGAAAGACCGTGAACAAGTCAAGCACTCGACCAAGAAGCCTTTTAAGCAAAAGGGAACAGGTCGTGCGCGTGCTGGTATGACTTCCTCGCCATTGTGGCGCGGAGGCGGTCGCATATTCCCGAATATGCCTGACGAGAATTTCGCTCAGAAGATCAACAAGAAGATGTACCGTGCTGGCATGGCATCCATCTTGTCGCAGTTGGCCCGTGAAGGTCGTTTGGCTGTGGTTGATTCGTTGACAGTGGATTCGCCCAAGACCAAGCCATTGGCTGCGAAATTTAAAGCTATGAATCTCGATTCAGTGCTGGTGATTGCAGATGAGGTTGATGAAAACTTGTACTTGGCTTCCCGCAATTTGGTGAACATTCTGGTGGTTGAGCCCCGTTACGCCGATCCGGTGTCGCTGGTTCACTACCGCAAGGTATTGGTCACTAAGGCTGCCATGGACAAACTCAAGGAGATGTTCGCATGAGCGCCCGTATGAACAATACGTCGAAAGTCAAGTACGACGAAGGTCGCTTGATGCAGGTCCTGGTTGCTCCTATCGTGTCTGAAAAGGCAACGATGGTGGCTGAAAAATCCAATGCTGTGACGTTCAAGGTGCTGCAAGACGCTACCAAGCCCGAGATCAAGGCCGCTGTGGAATTGATGTTCAAGGTTGAGGTGCAAGGTGTCTCTGTGGTGAACACAAAGGGCAAGGCTAAGCGCTTTGGCAAATCCAATGGTCGTCGCGACAATGTTCGCAAGGCCTATGTGATGCTTAAGCCAGGTCAAGAGCTCAACCTCGGTGGGGAGGCTGCGTAATCATGGCTGTTATCAAAATGAAACCAACCTCACCAGGCCGTCGTGGCGTGGTGAAGATTTCGCGTGATCACCTGCACAAAGGTGCTCCGCATGCTGCGTTGCTGGAGCCACAATTCCAGCATGCTGGCCGTAACAACAACGGTCACATCACCACCCGCCACAAGGGCGGTGGACACAAGCATCACTACCGTGTGGTCGATTTCCGTCGCATCAAAGATGGCATTCCTGCCAAAGTTGAGCGTATCGAATATGACCCTAATCGCTCCGCGCATATTGCGTTGGTGTGCTATGCCGATGGCGAGCGCACTTACATCATTGCGCCTCGTGGTTTGGAAGTCGGTGCGAGCATCATGAGTGGTTCTGAGGCGCCAATCCGCGTTGGAAACACACTGCCAATTCGCAACATCCCTGTTGGCTCGATCATCCATTGTGTCGAGCTGCAAGTTGGTAAAGGTGCCCAGATGATCCGCTCCGCCGGAACATCTGCCACTTTGCTAGCCCGCGAAGGCACTTACGCTCAGGTTCGTATTCGGTCCGGTGAGGTTCGCAAGATCCACATTGACTGCCGTGCAACCTTGGGTCAAGTGGCTAACGAAGAGCACAGCCTGCGTCGACTCGGTAAAGCCGGTGTCAAGCGCTGGATGGGTATTCGCCCAACCGTTCGCGGTGTGGTGATGAACCCTGTCGACCACCCGCACGGTGGTGGCGAAGGCAAGACCGGAGAAGGCCGTCATGCAGTCGATCCTTGGGGTAATTTGACCAAGGGTTACCGTACCCGTAACAACAAGCGCACGCAGGTCATGATCGTGTCGCGTCGCAAGAAGTAAGGGGAAGGCTAAATGACTCGTTCTCTCAAAAAAGGTCCCTTTGTGGACCACCACCTGGTAGCTAAGACCGAAAAGGCCGTCGCTACTAAGGACAAAAAGCCGATTAAGACTTGGTCGCGCCGCTCTATGATCCTGCCCGATTTCATCGGCTTGACCATCGCCGTACACAACGGTAAGCAGCACGTGCCGGTCTATATCACCGATCAAATGGTTGGCCACAAGTTGGGTGAGTTCGCTCTGACCCGTACTTTCAAGGGTCATCCAGCGGACAAAAAAGTCCAAAAGAAATAAGGAGGTGACCATGGAAACTCGTGCAACCCTTCGTGGCGTTCGTTTGTCGGTCGATAAAGGCCGTTTGGTCGCGGATTTAATTCGCGGCAAAAAGGTGGATCAAGCCTTGAACATCTTGCAGTTCACGCAGAAAAAAGCTGCTGTGATCATCAAGAAGGTTCTGGAATCTGCCATTGCCAATGCTGAGCACAATGACGGTGCCGATATCGACGAGCTGAAGGTGAAAACCATTTACGTTGAGCAAGGTACTTCGTTGCGCCGCTTTACAGCCCGCGCTAAAGGTCGCGGCAATCAAATCCGCAAGCCCACGTGCCATGTGTACGTGACGGTTGGTAACTGATAGAGGCCAGGAAATATGGGACAAAAAATCCACCCCACCGGCTTTCGGTTGGCAATCAGCCGTAACTGGTCTTCACGCTGGTACGCCAGCAACAAAGATTTTGCTGGCATGCTGGCAGAAGACATCAAGGTTCGTGAATACCTGAAGCTCAAGTTGAAAAACGCTTCGGTGTCACGCATTTTGATCGAGCGTCCTGCCAAGAACGCCCGCATTACCATTTTCTCGGCACGTCCGGGTGTGGTGATCGGCAAGAAAGGTGAAGACATCGAAAACCTCAAGCGCGATCTGGGCAAGCAGCTCGGCGTGCCTGTCGCGGTGAACATTGAAGAAGTGCGCAAGCCCGAAATCGATGCCAAGTTGATTGCCGACAGCATTACGCAGCAATTGGAAAAGCGGATCATGTTCCGCCGTGCCATGAAGCGCGCTATGCAAAACGCCATGCGTCTGGGTGCCTTGGGTATCAAGATCATGTCGTCCGGCCGACTCAATGGCATCGAAATCGCACGTTGCGAGTGGTATCGCGAAGGTCGCGTTCCACTCCACACCTTGCGTGCTGACATTGACTACGGAACTTCCGAAGCCAAAACAACCTACGGCATCATTGGTGTCAAGGTTTGGGTCTACAAAGGTGACACGTTGGGTCGTAACGACCTGCCGGCCGCTGTAGAGCCACGTGCTGAAGAAGAGCGTCGTCCACGTGGCCCGCGCCGTGATGACCGTGGCGGTGTCCGCCCCGGTTCTGATCGTCCCGCACCCCGCGGTGCCGCACCCCGCCGTCCGGTTGGCAGCAATGCCGCGCCGGCCGATGGCAGCGACAAGCCTGCAGAGGCTTCCGGAGCCGCCGATCAACCCACCGTTAAGCGCGTTCGCAAAGTCGCCGCGCCAGCTGCAGCAGCTGACGGTAAAGGAGAATAATTATGTTGCAACCCGCTCGCCGGAAATACCGCAAAGAGCAAAAAGGCCGTAACACCGGTATCGCGACCCGAGGCAGCTCGGTCGCATTTGGTGACTTTGGCCTGAAGTGCACGGACCGTGGCCGTTTGACGGCCCGCCAGATTGAGGCCGCACGCCGTGCGATCTCCCGCCACGTAAAGCGTGGTGGCCGGATCTGGATCCGTGTGTTCCCCGATAAGCCGATTTCCCAAAAGCCCGCTGAGGTGCGTATGGGTAACGGTAAAGGTAACCCTGAGTATTACGTGGCTGAGATTCAGCCCGGTAAGATCGTTTTTGAAATTGTTGGCGTGACCGAAGAGCTGGCACGCGAGGCATTCCGTTTGGCTGCGGCCAAGCTGCCTTTGCGTACCACTTTTGTTGCCCGCATGCTCGGCCAGTAATCAGGAGAATGAAGCAATGAAAACTACTGAACTGCGCAAAAAAGACGTTGATGGTTTGAAGACGGAAGTCAAAGCGCTGCAAAAAGCCCACTTTGGCCTGCGTATGCAAAAAGCCACGCAACAACTCACCAACACAGCCACGATCCGCACTGCGCGTCGTGATATTGCTCGCGCCAAGACTATTCTTGTCGAGAAGCAAAGCGCTGACAAATCCGCCAAATAAGGAGCGATAAATGACGGAAGCTAAAAAATCCCTCAAGCGCACCTTGGTTGGCAAGGTGGTCAGCGACAAACGTGCAAAAACTGTGACTGTGCTGATTGAGCGCCGTGTTAAACACGAGCTCTACGGCAAGATCGTTGGTAAGTCCAGCAAGTACCACGCCCACGACGAAAAGGGCGAGTACAAGATGGGTGACACCATTGAGATTACCGAAAGCCGGCCAATCTCGAAGACCAAAAACTGGGTTGCGACCCGTTTGGTCCAAAAGGCAATCGAGGCGTAAGGCTTCCCCGCATACAGTTCCTCTGCTGTGTTCAAAAGGCCCACAATTGTGGGCCTTTTCTTTTTGGTGCGGTCTTTTTAGGAGTTGTCATGATTCAAGTCGGTGATGCTTTGCCTACGGGTGTGTTGATGGAGTTTGTCGAGGTGGAGGGCAACGGCTGCAGCGTAGGCCCCAACCTCGTTGATGTGCAGTCCGCCAGTGCCGGAAAAACCATTGCCCTGTTTGCATTGCCTGGTGCCTTTACCCCTACCTGTTCAGCCAAACACGTTCCGGGTTATGTGGCCCAGGCGGCTGCTTTGTCCGCTGCAGGCGTGGACGAGATCTGGTGCATCAGTGTGAACGACGCATTTGTCATGGGGGCCTGGGCGCGCGAGCAGCAAACCCAGGGCGCGGTACGTATGCTGGCGGATGGCAGCGCCGCGTTTACCCAGGCAACTGGGCTGACTCTGGATTTGACAAGCAAAGGCATGGGCTTGCGCAGCAACCGCTATTCCATGTTGGTCAAGGATGGGCGCGTGCTCACACTGAACATTGAAGGCCCTGGCAAGTTTGAAGTCAGTGACGCAGACACGCTGTTAGGCCAAGCACAAGCGCTGTAGTACTGCCTTACAGGTCGGCTTTGAGGTAATGCGCCCCTGCGATGGGATTGAAATAGTAGGGTGGTATCTCCCGAAACCCAAGCCCTTCGTACAGGGCTCGGGCCGATTCCATGTCGTTCAGGGTGTCCAGTAAAACACAATCGTAGCCCGCAAGGCGGGCCGTATCCAAAATGGCCTCGGCCAGCAACCTTCCCAAGCCCAGCCCCCTAAAGGCCGGTCGAACATACAGGCGCTTTAACTCGCAGGCGTTGGCGTAATCCACGGTATCGAGTGGCCGCATGGCGCAGCAACCGGCGAATTCGTTCCCGACTGTGACAGCCAGCAGGCCGCCCCGTGGGCCGATGTATTCGCCAGGCAAAGTGCGCAGTTCATCTGCAAAATTTTGAAAACACAGGTCAACGGACACAGCGTTGCTGTATTCGGCAAACAGGTCGCGTATTTGCCCCAAGTGGTCTTCCCCGGAGGGGGTGAGGAGGGCTATCGGCGTATCGTCCTCACGCATCGTTCCCCATTGCGATGTCACTGCGCACGCTCCCGACTATGGCACCAGCGCGATACCAAAACGCCGACAAGGGGCGCATCTGCATCGCGGGTCTTCAAAAAAGCCATGGCGAATAATAGTCGCTTATCGGGCGGCGTATAGTGCTTGCTTGATGCCCCACGCCTACCCGGCCTGTGGTCATCGGTTTGCCAGAACGCAACTGAAAGGAACTAGACGATGCACCGACGCCAATTTAGCGCCATATCCATCGGCGCGGTTTGCGCGCTTGCCGGGCTGACTGCCTTACGAGCACACGCGCTGAGCCTGTCTGATCTTAGTAACGCAGATGCGTCCCGCGGCCTTAAAACTGCGCTGGAAAAAGGCGCCCTGTCGGCAATTTCCATTCTTGGTGCGCAAGACGGATTTTTGGGCAATGACAAGGTGCGTATCCCATTGCCAGGTTTCCTCAACGACGCGGCCGGGCTGCTGCGCACGTTTGGCCAGGCGGATCGCTTGGATGAACTGCTAACCGCCATGAACCGAGGAGCCGAGGCGGCCGTGCCGATGGCCAAAGGCCTCCTGATGGACGCCGTAAAGTCCATGACATTGACCGATGCCAAGAGCATTCTGGCTGGTGGCGAAACGGCCGTCACCACTTTTTTTGAAGAAAGAACGCGCAGCCCTTTGGGCGTCAAATTCCTCCCTATCGTCACCCAGGCCACCGAGAAAGTGGGTCTGGCTGACAAATACAACCAATTGGCAGGCAAGGCCGCTGGCATGGGTTTGATGAGCAAAGAGGACGCCAATATCCAGCAATATGTGACCGGAAAGACGCTAGATGGCTTGTACTTCATGATTGCCGAAGAAGAAAAAAAGATACGTGCCAACCCCGTTGGGTACGGCAGCGCCATCTTGAGTAAAGTGTTCGGTGCGCTGAAGTAATGGTTCACGTGCCGCCGCGCGTCGCCGCGATCCTGCTCGCCACCCTATCGGCAGCCTGCACACCAACGCTCAATTGGCGCGAAGTCCCCATAGGTTCAGTGACCGCCATGCTGCCCTGCAAACCTGACCATGGCACGCGCACGGTGCGCCTTATGGATCGGGACTGGGAGATGCGCATGTCGGGTTGCGAAGCGGCTGGTGCACTGTATGCCATTAGCTACCTGCAGCTGACAGACGCCGCGACCGCCTCGGCCGTAACCCAGGCGTGGCGCCAGTCGGCCTTGTCACGCATGCAAGCAGTGCCACAAGCAACCGTGATACCGGTGGCAGCCAGCGCCGCAAAGGTGGTCACCATGCAGGCACGGGGTCGCCAAGTCGATGGCAGTGCGGTACAAGCCCAGTTGCACTGGTTTTTGGTGGGGACACAGTTGTTCCATGCGGCGGTCTATGCGCCACGCCTCACCGTGGAAATGACCGAGCCATTTTTCTCTGATCTGCCGGTACGTTAGCATCACAGTGCTGCCTACGTTTGTCGGCTACCGCAGCTGCCACGCTCTGACAAAGTGTTGCGTTTGCGCCGATGTATTTTTGCGCGCAAAACGGCCATAATCGGTTGCACAAGTACCATGCAAATTGGCATCCTCATCATCGCCCACGCACCGCTGGCCAGCGCCCTGCGCAAGTGCGTTCTTCATGTGTATCCGGATTCGGCCGACGAGGTATTGGCCCTCGACGTAGAAGCCAATGTACCCCCCGAACTCACCAAAGACGCAGCACGTGCGTGCCTTGCGCAGCTCCATACGCCCGATGTTTTGGTCTTGACCGATGTGTTTGGTGCCACGCCGTGCAACATCGCCCAAAAGGTGGTGGACGGGGTCCACTCCAAACTGGTGGCTGGGGTCAATTTACCCATGCTGCTGCGCACGGTAAATTACCGCCACGAAACACTCGATGTACTGGTTGCCCGCGCCCTCACGGGTGGGGCGCAGTGCATCATGCAGGTTGCGGTCACAGCGCCACAGAATCAGGTAAGGAAACCGAATGATCCACAGCAACACGACCATCATCAATAGGCTGGGGCTTCACGCCCGCGCCTCGGCCAAACTCAGCAAGCTGGCTGGCAGTTTCCCGTGTGAAGTATGGATCGCCAAAGGAGAGCGGCGTGTCAACGCTAAAAGTATTATGGGTGTGATGATGCTAGCCGCTGGTATTGATTCGGAAGTGGTGGTTGACACCGACGGAGAGCGTGAACAAGAGGCCATGCAGGCCATCCTGGCCCTGATTGCCGACCGTTTTGGGGAGGCCGAATGAACGGGCGCCCCCTGCCAAGTAGACTGATGCCATGACCATCGCAATACACGGTTTGGCTGTCTCGCGCGGCATCGCCATAGGGCGTGCCGTGCTGGTGGCGTCCAGCCGTGTTGACGTCGCGCATTACTTTATTGAAGCCGCCGATATCGAGACTGAGATCGCCCGTGTGCGGGCCGGTCGCAACGCGGTAGTCGACGAGATACGCCGCCTGCAAGAAAGTATTACCCAGATGGGCCCGAAGGAAGCGCCCCACGAGCTGGGCGCCTTGCTTGACGTGCACCTGATGCTGCTGCAGGACGACGAACTCGCCGACGGCGTCAAGCACTGGATCACCGAGCGCCTCTACAACGCTGAATGGGCGCTGACCACCCAGCTCGACATCATCGCGCGCCAGTTTGACGAGATGGAAGACCAGTATTTGCGTGAGCGCAAGGCTGACCTAGAACAAATTGCTGAGCGCGTGCTCAGCGCCATGAAGGGCGCGGCCCACGTTGGCAAGATCGCTGGCGGCCTCGTTGCCACGCGCGAGGCGCGCAAGCCATCGCAGCAAGACCTGCTGTTGGACGACACGGTGGACGTGCCGCTGATCTTGTTGGCCCATGACATTGCGCCGGCCGACATGTTGCAGTTCAAAAAGAGCGTGTTTGCAGGCTTCATCACCGATGTGGGTGGCAAAACATCGCACACCGCCATCGTGGCGCGCAGCATGGATATACCGGCTGTGGTGGGTGCACGCGTGGCGAGCCAGTTGGTGCGTCAAGACGACTGGGTCATCATCGATGGCGACGCTGGCGTCGTCATCGTCGACCCTTCACCCATCATCCTGGCCGAGTACGGTTTTAAGCAGCGCCAGCGCGACCTGGAGCGTGGGCGCCTACAGCGCCTGCTGCACACGCCAGCGATCACCATGGACGGCGAAAAAATCCAACTGCTAGCCAACATCGAAATGCCCGACGACGCCCTCGGCGCCGTGAAGGCTGGCGCTCAGGGTGTGGGCTTGTTTCGAAGCGAATTTTTGTTCATGGGCCGCCAGGGCAACCTCCCCGGTGAAGAAGAGCAGTACCAAGCCTACAAGCGGGCCGTGGAGGGTATGAACGGCATGCCCGTGACCATCCGCACCGTTGACGTGGGCGCAGACAAACCCATTCGCAGCGACACCCGGGATGACGCCCACCTCAACCCCGCCTTGGGTCTGCGTGCCATCCGCTGGAGCCTGGCTGACCCGGCCATGTTCCGCACCCAATTGCGCGCCATTTTGCGGGCCGCAGCCCACGGGCCTGTGCACCTGCTGGTGCCCATGCTGGCCAACGTGAGTGAAATCCGCCAAACCCTCTCCCACTTAGACCACGCTCGCGCCACACTGGACAACAAAGGGGTTGAGTATGGGGCGGTCAAACTCGGCGCCATGATCGAGATTCCTGCCGCTGCGCTGAATCTCAAGCTTTTTTTGAAGTACTTTGACTACTTGTCCATCGGCACCAACGACCTTATCCAGTACACCCTGGCTATTGACCGCGCCGATGAATCGGTCGCCCACCTGTACGACCCACTGCACCCTGCCGTGTTGCGCCTAGTAGCCGACACCATTGCCGCAGGACGGGCACAGGGCAAAGACGTTTCGGTGTGCGGTGAGATGGCGGGTGACGTCAGCCTGACCCGCTTGCTGTTGGGCATGGGGCTGCGCAGCTTTTCCATGCAGCCGTCGCAAATTCTGGCCGTCAAACAGGTGATATTGCGCTCTGACACCAGCAAGCTCAAACCCTGGGCACAACGCGTCTTGGAGGCCGAAGAACCCGCCCTCGAAATGGCCGCGCAGGATCGCCGCTTGGCAGCACAATAGCTATCGTATTAATAGCGCCTTGCGCAAGTTTGGCGAGGGCTAGAGGCCTATTTGGCTTATAAATTTTTGTTTGGTGGTTCAGCCGTTCGCGGTAGTTCGCGTGGGCTGCGTCAGCTCAGTCCACAAAAGCCTGCAGCCGTGTGTACATTTGTTTTAGGTAGGCCTCTGGTCGGTGGATGGACGCTGCCAAAGGTTGATGCCGCCGTCTACCGCATATTGGTCAATGGCAGCCAATTCTTCGGCCGAGAAATGCAGGTTTTGAACTGCCGCCACCAACTCGGTGATCTGCGCGGGGCGGCTGGCCCCAATTAGGGCCGAGGTGACCCGCGTAGTGCGCAGCACCCAGGCGGTGGCCATTTGCGCCATGCTTTGGCCACGCGCCTGCGCTATTGTGTTCAAGGCCCGCACATGGCGCAGATTGGCGTCGCTCAAATGGCTGGACATCAGCGAATCACCGCCCGGACGGTTGATGCGCGAATCCGCCGGAATGCCGTTCAGGTATTTATCCGTCAGCAGGCCCTGCGCCAGGGCACTAAAGGCGATACAGCCCATGCCACTGTCACCGAGGGTGTCGAGCAGGTCTTCTTCTACCCAGCGGTTAAGCAGGCTGTACGACGGCTGGTGAATCAATGCCCGCACACCCATGCTTTTCAAAATGGCCGCAGCTTCGCGGGTCTTGGTAGCCGAGTAGCTGCTCACGCCCACATACAGCGCTTTGCCCTGCTGCACCGCACTGGCCAGTGCGCCCATGGTTTCCTCCAGCGGCGTGTCCGGGTCAAAACGGTGGCTGTAGAAAATGTCCACATAGTCCAGCCCCATGCGCTGAAGGCTTTGGTCCAGGCTGGCCAACACGTATTTGCGCGAGCCGCCGCCCTGGCCATAGGGGCCGGGCCACATGTCCCACCCAGCCTTCGTAGAGATGATCAACTCGTCACGGTAGGGTTTGAAATCGCGCCGCAGGTGCGTACCGAAGTTGCTCTCCGCGCTGCCATAGGGTGGGCCGTAGTTGTTGGCCAAATCGAAGTGGGCAATGCCTGCATCGAACGCGGTGTGCAGCATGTCACGCTGGGTTTGCAGGGGTGTGGCATCGCCAAAGTTGTGCCACAGGCCCAGCGACACGGCGGGCAGCTTCAAG
>JBBRNS010000110.1:0-12057 GCA_038230175.1 Burkholderiales bacterium | reverse complement strand
GACACACCTTCTTGACCGGAAACTTGAGCCAAGTCTGCGTCTTGGATCGAAGTCATGGCCGAAGCGGAGAAAGAAGCTACCAGGGCCAAAGCCACTGCGGAGAGTTTGAATGCGTTCATTTGTTTGTACCAGTTAAGTTAAGTTGTTTTCCTATCCCGCCTGGGGCCGCTTGCGCCTTCGGTTGGGATGGATGAAGTATCTTCGCTTCGCTTCGCTTTGGCATTGTTTGAGTAGGCCAATCTATTGACCAAACAGGCCAAGCATGTTGGCGCCAAGTACGAGATCATTGCATACTGACATAGCCATTCCAGCGGGGTACCATGCAGCAAATTTGTAGAATGAACGCGCCCAAAACTGAAGCGATTGTGTGCATCAACTGCTAAACACAAGCACCAAACAACACAACAAATTCGCATGACAGTCCTGCCAAACGCCACCCAAAACAACTCGCAAGCCATGCTGCAAGTTAAATTTCAACGTGCCATGGCACTGCACCAACAAGGGCAGTTGGTGCAAGCACATGCACTGTATGAAGAGGTGCTCAATGTCCAACCGGCACATGCTGACTGCCTGCACTTACTCGGACTGATTGCTCTGCAAAGCAAAAACCACCAGCGCGCTGCCGACCTCATTGGAAAAGCCATTCAAGCCAATCCAGAAAACCCTGGATTTTTTGTGAACAACGGCATTGCGTTAAAGGAACTCGGTCAGTTCGATGCAGCCATCACCAGCTACAACAGAGCCATTGCACTCATGCCCAATTACGCAGCGGCATACTACAGCCGTGGTAACGCCCAGAAGGCTCTGCACCAACTAAGCGCCGCAATTGCCAGTTTTGACAAGGCCTTAGAACTGCAGCCCAACGACGTCTTAGCCCACATAAATCGCGGAATGGCGCTGGAAGAACACACACAACTGGATGCAGCCCTTGCCAGCTACGACAAGGCCCTGGCCCTGGCACCCAACTTCCCGGAAGCGCATTACAACCGTGGCAATGCACTCAAAGGGCTTGGACAACTCGCCCAGGCAATCACAAGTTACAAAGCTGCAATTGCTTTAAAGCCGGATTACGTCGAGGCCTTCACTAACCTTGGTGTCGCGCAGCAGGAGCTTCTGGATTGGGACGCGGCAATTGCTAGTTGCGACAAAGCCATTGCCCTTAACCCCAGCTATGCGGCAGCGCACTTCAACCGAGGGCTTGCATTGGATTCACAAAACCAATGGGCAGCTGCGCTAGCCAGCTATGAGATGGCCATCGCACTACAGCCCGACTATCCGGACGCTTTCTGCAACCGTGGGCGCACACTCCATACGTGCAGCAAGCTAGGGGATGCATTAGCAAGCTATGACAAGGCCATAGCACTGAAAGCCAACTACGCCGATGCCCATTACAACCGGGGAATTACGCTATTGGCGCTGGGCAGGGTGTGTGACGCAGAGCAAAGCTACCACCAGGCCCTATCCATTAATCCCCAACTGGAACAAGCGCACCACAACTTGGCACTGTCACTACAAACACGGGGCGAGATTGCGCTTGCCGTGCAAAGCTTCCGCGCTGCTTTGGCCTGCAACCCAAACCGGGCAGACTCCCACACGGGCTTGTTGTACTGCTTGAGCAGTGACGCAACCGTTGACGCACAGACAGTTTTTGAGGAACACCTGCGCTTTGGGGAACAATTTGAAGCCCCTTTGCGCGCCAATTGGCAACCCCATGAAAACACCCGTGAGCCAGAGCGTGCCCTCAAAGTGGGTATTGTTTCTGCGGACCTATGCCGCCATGCCATTGCGACTTTCATCGAGCCGTTACTGCAAGAACTCGCTAAGTCCAATCGTTGTTCACTGCACGCGTATTACAACAATACGATTCAAGACCCTGTGACAGCGCGGTTGAAGACCTACTTCGCCCAATGGAGTGCAGTTGCAACTATGGGCGACGACACTCTGGCAGAAAAAATTCGCGCCGATGGAATCGACATATTGATCGACTTGTCAGGCCACACGGCGCACAACAGACTGCTTACCTTTGCGCGAAAACCCGCACCCATCCAAATAACCTGGATGGGTTTCCCCGGGACAACCGGGCTACATGCGATGGACTACTACCTGACCGATCACTTCTTTTTGCCACCCGGTCAGTTCGATCACCTGTTTACCGAGAAGCTGGTGTACTTGCCGGCTTCCGCTCCATTTTTGCCCAGCGAAGACGCGCCAGAAGTCAACGCATTGCCAGCCCTAACCAACGGTTTCCTCACCTTTGGTAGCTTTAACCGACGCACAAAAATCAGCCGCCCTGTCGTCGCGCTTTGGGCGCAGGTTCTGCGGGTGCTGCCCGACTCACGCATGGTGGTTGGGGCTATGGAAGCCAATGAAGGAGAGGGATTAATGGGGGAATTTTCTGAAGAAGGTATCACGCCAGATCGACTGAAATTTTTTCAAAAATCTGACATGGCAACCTATCTGGCACTACACCATCAAGTGGATATTTGTCTGGACACCTTTCCTTACAACGGCGGCACAACAACACTACACGCGTTATGGATGGGGGTTCCCACAATGACCCTGAGCGGAAAAACCCCCGTGAGCCGCACCGGCAGTGCGATATTGGGACAGATGGGCTTACAAGCATTTCAGGCCCACAACAGCCAAGAATTTGTAAACCAAGGCGTTATGTGGGCAGGGCAACTCAAAGATCTGGGTCAAATTCGTGCGGATTTACGCAAGCGCTTTGTAGCAACGCCACTGGGGCGCCCACCCGTCATCGCAGAGGGCTTGGAGCGCGCGTTTAGAACAATGTGGCAGCGCCTATGTAATCAGGTTTCCGCGACGTCTTTTGATGCGGCCGTCAGCCTGCCTGTATCGACCGCCCTTTAGCCGAATAAACAACGCGCTACCCATGACGAACGCAACGTCAATCGCATGCGTGTTCGCTGACAAATATTCATCGCCCGAAATTCTAGGACCGCTGCCGTAAGGCCAGATGTAGTCGTCAATGACGATCCATCCACCAGGCATCACCATAGGCGTCCACGATTCGATATCGGCCTTGACCGCTGGGTAAGCGTGGTTCCCATCGATATGCAACACTGCTATTCGCCCAGCGTACTGCGTATTGCCGAAGGAGGCAGTTTCGACGGCTCGGGACTTAGCGTATTGCACCGCGCCGGCAACTGAAGGCATTCTCAGATAGTTAACCTGGCCGTCGCTGTAAGGCAGCAGGTTGATTTCAAATATTTGCAGAGCTTGCTCCGCGTCGATCACCGCAGAGGATTTATCCACCAACGCCTCGCCTTGCACCAAATGCTCATTGGCCCAAGGATCGACACACAACAATGCACCTATACGGTAGCACTTGGCCAACCGAGACAGAATGAATGCTGACTTTCCCCACCAACTTCCGACCTCTACTACATCGCCTTGCCCCGCAGTGCGAAACATCTCGATGAGGGCTCGCAACTTGTCGTTGTCGCACATGCCGGGAATGGCATTTGCATGCCGGTAGAGTGATGCCAGCTCGGTACCACTTAGCGCAGCCATCGGTGCGCTAGAAGCGCCCAACGGCAAATCGGTTGCATAGACTGCGGCAGCCTGCTTTAGCGCAGTGCCAAAATCCGCCAGCATCTCTTCAACCGGCGACCGGTTGATCAACCGAACATCAGGAGCAATGTCCTTCAAGCTGTTGCTCAAAAAGTCCCATACCACGATGTTCGGTGTATAAATTGCACCGATATTCTTTTGGTCTATGGCCTTCTTGAGTGCACTACTGAAATCAGGTGAGGTCACAAACGGCAACGTTACCCAGTCCGGATAGCTCGTGCGGACCGGATCGTAGTCCAACGAAGACCCGCCAATAAGTTCCGCCCCCTCTGCTGTGCTGCGGTGCTGGTACTCCAGGGCGCGTGGCATGCCAGCGGGAAATACCAAAATCGGCTTACCCACGGTTGCCTCGTTCGCACAGGAGGAAGATGCTGGAACAAAGATCGGGATATTGCTGTCCAAGCTGATAGCAACCTTCAAGATACTCTTTTGAAATGATATCTGTTGCAAGCAGTCTATCCCACTGAAAGTTGGCAAGCGCCTTGAAGAAAATACCTGAGCGATGAACCACTTTGAGGCCTGCTGCCACGGCATCTCGCTCAAGGGTGTCAAGCGAATAAGTACAGCGGTGGCCATGCTCGGCCTCTGCCGGTGTCACTGCGGCGTTATGGCTTATCAAGCCCATCTTCACGGCGATTTGGCGTGAGGGGGCATTGGCATTGGGGCAGACTAAAAAGAACCGTCCGCCATCCGCCAGCCACTCGTCATTGATTCGCTTGAGCACCCGAACCGGGTCGTCCAGATGTTCGAGCACATGGGTCAGCACAATGTTGTCGTAACGGCGGGGTAAAGTTGCAGTCTCAAACGTTGAGTGAATAAACTGGGCCTTGTCACCCAGTCTTCCGCGAGCGTGCGCGATAGCCTCAGCAGAAGCTTCTACGCAGGTGACATCATCAAAATGTTCCAGAAAACGCTTTGTGAAATCGCCTTTAAAACTACCCAACTCGAGGAAACTTCCCGGACGAAAAAATGGCGAAAAGGATCGAATCATGTAAGGATGCATCACATCGAAATCAAACCCATAGGCATACTGGTGATCGTTGGTATCCTTGATCTCGTTGTTGTAATCACGAAGCGCATTCATCTGAGTTTCCTTCTCCAAATTCAAATACATAGTTACCGATTGATCGATGCTGCCAACACGCAAAAAACCGGATGTTTCGTACAGTCTCAACGCGGCGGAATTTCCACTATTAACTTCTAGTTCGATCCGCTTAAAACCGCACGAACGCCCGTACTCTAGGCAACGAGCAACCAGCTGAGACGCAATACCCAAACCTTGCCAAGCAGGCAACACGCTCACGCTGCTAATAAACGCGGTACTTTTGGCAACTTCATTGAAATATGCCGCGACCAATCCAACCATTGACCCATCAGCCCATACTTCGAATCTCTGCGCTTTGCTAACGATCTTGTGCGCATAATCGGAAATATTTACCCGCGAACTGAGCGGCGGCACGAAAGCTCGATCGCAGGACTGCAGAAGATCAATGACCTCTAAGGTTGTTGCCTGATTGATTCGCAAATTGTTAGCTCGGCTCATGATTCCAACACCGCTAGTCCGAAACCATAGCGTCCAAATTCGTTGCCGTTATAGAGCAAATGAACTTTGCCATCACATTCAAATACATGCGGATAACATTGCATGTCACTATCCCACTCCCCAGGCGTGCCTTCTAGCAACGGCTGGTTGTCGTCACGGGTCCAGTTTTTAAGGTCATCCGACCATGCGTGACCTATGCGATAACCGCGGCCCGTCCCAGTACGAAAATCGAACGATTCCCGATAACAGAAGAACATGTGGTGACGCCCATCGATTGCAATCACTGTCGGCAACGCTTGACTCTCATCAGCCCCTAATCGGTCCGCAACAATCTGTCGCGCCTCTTCCTTAACCCAGTCGACTCCGTTACTAGACATCGCATGTCCAATCTTGTAAGTGCGATCGGGGGCCGATTCAGGCGTAAATTGCTTCCAACCGGTACCAAAGATGTACCACATATGAAATACGCCATCAACGACTTTTACAAACCCGTCACCAACCAGACAAGGCTCATGCAACGACGCTGCAAGCACTGGCCCAGCGCCAATGCGTTGAAAGGTTAGCCCGTCGTCGTGGCTGATAGCCAAACCAATGGCGGTATCCACGGACACAGAAACCCGGCGATTCCAGCCGCAGGTATAGCCATAAATAGCATCACCATGGCGCATAACGTTCATGGGGAAAATTCCATGCTCGTCAAAAGTTCCTAAATCACCTAGCGAAATCACTGTTTTTTCAGACACACGAATGACGTCGCGCAGATTCTTTTGCATATCGACGAACGCAATATGACTAAGATACTTTCCATTGACGGGGTCCACAGCGCGGGTAGAAAAGTACAAACGGACAAAATCGTCAAATACCAGCGATTGCGGTGACTGTGCAAACTGGGTACAGCCGTTCGGCAACGGGTACAGAGTGGGGTCGAATATTTTTCCGATTTTTGTCCACTTCATCGCTTACTCCAATCGACCTTCTAGCACCGCCAAACCAAATCCAAATCGTCCGACTTGGTCGCCGAGGTAGGCCATATAAATGCGCCCATCCAACTCAAACACATGGGGATAACTGATCATTTCTGCATCCCAACCATGCTCGGACACATCAATACCTGCCTTGGAATCGTCACGCACCCAATTCACTAAATCAGGGCTAGAGGCATACCCAATACGATATCCATTTTTCTTGCCACGGTAGTGGCTGCTATAGCGATAGCAAAAAAACATGTGGTATTTGCCATGTGCAAAAAACACATCCGGACTCGCCTGCGCCTCATCCTCCTCTATTCGGCTCGCTATCAAATCCTTGTTGAGCTTGCTCCAGCGTATGCCATCTTCAGAGGTCGCCATGCGGATCTTGTATACCGGTTCGGCACGCCCTTCGACCATTTTCCACTTGCTTCCGGCAATGTAGAACAATTGCCATTGGCCGTTGAATCGCCTCACTTTGGGACCACTCAGCACAAACGGTTCGTCAGGTGTGTAACTCAGAATCGGCCCACTACCGAGCTTAGAAAAGGTTTGTCCTTCATCAGTGCTTACCGCGCAACCGATAGCGACATTGAACGGAACCGATTCACAGCGCGTCCATCCCGCGTAATAGGCGCGAACCTTATCCCCATCTCGGATAACCGAGACCGGATAGGTACCAAACTCATCAAATTCACCCAAACCACCCAAATCCAGAATTGGCTGATCCGAAACTTTCCGCACTTTGAACAAGTCTGAACGATCTAGATCCACATAGGCGGAATAGCTAACATACTGCCCGTTTGCATCCGCAGGAGGTCGACAGGAGAAGTACACCCGCACCACATCGTCTAGCACCAGAGTCGCGGGCGCTTGGGCAAATTCTTTAAGCCAAGGCCTTTTACTTACGTCTTGCGGACTGAAAACCTTACCGAGTTTTTTCCAACTAAACATGGACTTCAGATCAGTGTGAATGAATGGGCAACGCTCTCGCGAAGTGCATCCAGAGAGTTAAACATAAGTGTGTCAACAATGGACAGCCATGGCACAAAAGTCGCCCCAAATTGCGGGTATTCGAACTGCACAGACTGAATAAACCGGAGGTCTATCCCATGCGACTGGAACCGCGAAGAAGAGTAGAGATCTAACCCTCCTGTAGCATTAATATAAGTGCGTGCACCCACCGCCTCACACAAAGCGATCACCTTATCTTCACCCTTAAGTTCATGGTCAATTGCGATGTCCGACGAAACTCGAATTTCGGAACCGAGCCCCAAGTGAGAACAGGTGTCAACGATTGAACTATGAATAAATCCAAATAGGTTCTTCTCTTGATTACGCACTATGCGTTCGAGCAACGCAAACGTTTCCTCAAAATATGGTGCCCGTGCGTATGCCCCCCTCCACCCATTGAGCAATTTTTCAGGATTAAAGTCAGCGGCCAAATTGCGCTGCACTACCTGCAATGAATCCGACTCTTTCTTTAATGGCAGGGAGAACATCACATCAACACCATTCACGAGCATACGATTGCGATTGATCCACCCCTTCTTGGTGTACTTGATGTTGTCGTACACGATGAACAGATCAACCGCACCGATGAGCTGAAAGTAGCCGATGTATGGCAAGAAATATGGCTGCATGATGGCGACCTTCATGCAGCACTCCCGACAACGTTTACACAACATTGCATGCTACACGGCCAGCAAATCAATGATTCGATCGAGTTGTGCAGATTCCAGCGACGGAAAAATCGGCAAACATAATATTTTTTTTGCAGCGGCGCTCGCCACTGGTAAGTTATCTCGGTGTGCCGATGGCAGACCCCGGTACATTGGAAATTCCGAGATCAATGGAAAGAAATAGCGCCGCGCATAAACGCCGTTGGCGCGCATTTTTTCGTACAAGTCGTCACGACTCATAGGATATTCGTCTTCGACCAAGATCGGGAAATAGGCAAAGTTTGCGCGGCTCTCTCCCACTTCGCTTAAACAACGCAACCCGCTGGTTGACTTAAGTCGCTCACGATAATAGGTGTCGATCCTTTTGCGCTGAACGATCGCAGCGTCTATGTGCTTAAGCTGCAACAAACCGAACGCCGCATTCACTTCGCTCATCTTCCCATTAATGCCGGGTGCAGCAACCGTGATTTCATCTACAAAGCCAAAATTCTTTAGGTGGTCAATGTGCTTCTTGGTCTTAGCATCGCGGCAAATAATGGCACCACCTTCAAAGGTGTTAAACACCTTGGTTGCGTGAAAGCTCAATACCGAAAGGTCGCCGTTCGTTAACACGCTTCCTTTATCAGTGTTCACGCCAAAGGCATGTGCGGCATCGTAGATCACTTTCAGGTTATAACGGTCGGCGATGTTTTGAATGGCCTCGACATCACAGGGGTGTCCATAGACGTGGACTGGCATGATAGCTGTGGTTTGGGGTGTAATCGCGGCTTCAACCTTGGCCGGATCTAGGTTCAAAGTTAGCGGGTCAATATCGGCAAAAACAGGCTTAATTCCGTTCCACAATAGTGAATGCGCAGTGGCAACGAATGAGTACGGGGTAGTGATGACTTCGCCAGTAATTCTGAGCGCTTGCAATGCCGTCACTAGGCCAATCGTCGCATTCGCAAACAATGACAAGTGTTCTACCCCAAGGTACGCACTCAGCGCATCTTCCAATTGCGCATGAAAGGGGCCGCAATTGGTCAAAATTTTGTTCGCCCAGATCTTTTCCAAATAAGGCACAAACTCTTCTAGAGGCGGCAGGTAGGGCTGCGTGACGTATATCGGTTCTGTTTGGCTCATGGTGCAACTCGGTTAAGCACGGTCCGCGCTAGGCTGCTTGCGTCCCGACGGGTGATTATGCAGGCGGCGTCTATGCGGTGCGTCGAATAATTCAACCACTGGCGCAGCCAGCCAATAGTTTGGCGCACGCAATCAATGCACAAGTAAAGCAGCACCCGATACTTCACCAGTACCGCATCGTTTCGAACGAGGGATTGGAACGCCTACTTATGTCGATGGCTACAACACTACACTGGGTTAAACACATTCACCTTGACCCACACACCATGTCAATCTTCAGCAAACTTCGTCTACTCAAAATAGGCACCAAGCCGCACCCGATCAATACGGTCGATCCCACCCTTGCTTCTTCGGATCAAAATACCGCAATAGTCGACCTGCAGGCGCAGTTTAAGGATGCAACTGCGCTGCACCAAAGCGGGCAATTGGCCCAAGCGCGGGCTATGTACGAAAGCATCCTTCAAAGCGAACCGGCCCATGCCGATGCTTTGCATTACCTCGGTGTTATCGCGCTTCAGACCAATGACCCCCACCGTGCCGCGCACTTGATCGGGCAGGCCATAGTCGCCAACCCCAGCAACTATGGCTACTACATGAACCACGGTAGCGCACTTAAACAAGTCGGACAACTTGCCGACGCGCTGTTGAGCTTTGACAGGGCCATTGCCCTACGACCTGAAATAGCCGATGCCCATTCCATGCGCGGCAACATATTGCAAGAAATGCAGCGGTTTGAAGAGGCTTTGGTCAGCTTCGATGCAGCACTTAGCATTACACCCAATGACATGATGCTTTGCTACAACCGGGGCAACGCACTCATGGCACTGGGCCAATTGGGTGCGGCAGTTTCCAGCTTTGACCGCGCCATTGCTATCGAACCGCAATTTGCAGAGGCCTGGATTAACAGAGGGCTGGCATTGCAGGCTTTGCTGCAGCCCGACGACGCACTGGCAAGCTTTGATCAAGCTATTGCCATTAACCCCACTATCGCTGAGGCCCATTTCAACCGTGGCGTGGTGCTTCGTACGCTTGAAAAATCCAGCGCGGCAATTGCAAGCCTAGACAGCGCAATCGCATTGCGTCCTGACTTTGCTGCGGCATATTTCCAACGGGGTGTAGTGCACCAAGAGCTGCAGAAAATCGATGAAGCCATCGCCAACTACGATACGGCCATTGCCCTGCTTCCAGAATGTGCAGAGGCCTACGCCAACCGGGGTGTCGCACAGCATGCAGTCCATGCGTGGGAAGCGGCGTTGGACAGTTACGACAACGCAATACGGCTCAACCCAAAGTACCCACCAACCCATCTAAATCGCGGACTAGCCCTGCATGCGCTCAAGCAATGGGACGCGGCACTGAAGAGTTTCGACAACGCGATTGCACTGCGACCTGATTTTTCCGATGCCCATTGCAGCCGTGGGCGCACGCTCAACGAATGCAATCGTCTGGAAGCAGCTTTGACCAGCTTTGATGCAGCCGTCACCAATAACCCGGCCTCAGCCGACGCCCACTACAACCGTGGGATTGTCTTGCTACGCCTACGCAGACTAGAAGAATCAGAAAATAGCTTTCACGCTGCCCTGCTGCACAATCCAAAGCTTGCTGAGGCGCACCATAACTTGGCATCCAGCCTTCAAACCCGTGGCGATATTGCGGGCGCCCAGGCGAGCTACCGCAACGCGCTAGATTGTGATCCCAACCGGGCCGACTCCAACACAGGGCTTTTGTACTGCTTGAGCAGTGACGTCAATGTCGATGCAAAAACTTTGTTTGAGGAGCACCTGCGTTTTGGCGACCAATTCGAAGGGCCATTTCGCGGTAACTGGCAGCTACACACAAACCCGTCTGAACCCGAGCGCAGGCTGAACTTGGGGATCGTATCGGCCGATTTGTGTTACCACGCCATTGCCACCTTCATCGAACCTCTACTCCAACAATTGGCCCACCATCCGAACTATTCGCTACATGCTTATTACAACAACCCGGTCCAAGATGTGGTCAGTGGGCGTCTGAAGACATATTTCGCCCACTGGAGTGACGTTGCGGCTCTGAGCGATGACGAATTGGCACAAAATATCCGCGCGGATGGCATCGACATCTTGATCGATCTGTCAGGTCACACGGCATTGAATCGCCTACTAACTTTTGCCCGCAAGCCCGCGCCAATACAAATTACCTGGATGGGTTTTCCCGGAACAACCGGACTGCAGGCAATGGACTATTACCTAACAGACCGGCACTTTTTGCCACCGGGGCAGTTCGACCACCTTTTTACCGAGAAGTTGGCTTACCTTCCCGGATCTGCACCTTTTTTGCCAAGTCCCGAAGCGCCTGATGTCAATTCACTGCCAGCACTGGGCAATGGATACCTTACTTTTGGTAGTTTCAATAAGCTTAAAAAATTTAGCCCACAAGTAGTTGCACTATGGGCGCAAGTGCTACGCTCCCAACCCGAGTCACGCATGGTGATAGGCGGCATGGAGTCTGCAGACAGTTCAGTCGTTGAAGAATGGTTTACACGCGAAGGTGTTGGCCGCGAGCGACTGCGCTTTTTCCCTGTATCCGATATGAAAACCTATTTGGGACTACACCATTTGGTTGACATATGCTTGGATACTTTCCCGTACAACGGCGGTACCACGACACTGCAAGCATTATGGATGGGAGTGCCAACGTTGACACTCAGTGGATCGACACCCGTCACACGTACAGGAAGTGCAATTTTGGGGCACGTTGGGCTTCACGCATTTCAGGCTAATACCAGCCAAGAGTTCGTTGATTTTGGTCTCAATTGGGCCAACAAAGTCGAAGAGCTATCAAATATCCGCGCCAGTCTGCGCGCATCCTTGACCGCAGCCCCTTTGGGACAACCTGAGGTCATTGCTACCGGACTGGATCGAGCGCTACGAACCATGTGGCGTCGCTGGTGCAATCAACTGCCACCAGAGTCATTTGGCGACATGTAAAGCCCTTGAAGTCTGTGCAAAGCATTTCGTGAAGCACAAATAAAAAATCCCGCAGCCCCTAAAGGCTGCGGGATTTTTAAGTGGGTGCCAGAGGCACTCAAACGAGTGCCACCGTCATGCCACTATTAGTTGTGGCCGTACATCCAGATGCGGGTGCCTTGCAGGTCCAGATTTTTGATCTG
>JBBRNS010000109.1:0-12113 GCA_038230175.1 Burkholderiales bacterium | reverse complement strand
GACGTCGTGGTAGACCTCAAGCCGATGGCCTTTTTCCGAAAACTGGGCGTACGGTGGAACGCGGCCCGAAAACAGGGCGTTAAATTCCCCGCGATAACGCTCAAATTCATCCTTGCGACTCAGCGTGTGCAGCACCGTGAGCAAATCCAGGTAGACCAATGGGTTCGACTCAATGCTGTGATTGATGCTGTACTCCAGCAAATGCACCGCATCGTCGTGTTGTCCTAAGGTAATAAAAAACTCAGCTTGCTGACGCACATCCAGCACTTCACGGGTATTAATGGATGACAAGGCCGCGTGCTTGGAGGTGGCAGGTCCTATAGCAGAAGCCACCGGAACCACCAGTGATGGTTCGACCTTGAGGGTCACTACCCGCTTCACTGGCTCGGGAAACAGCCGGGCAGCTTGCGAAGCGGTGAAGCCTAGGTCTACATCGACACCATCGTCGTCTGAAGCCGGGTCATGCAGCACATACTGCGAATCACCCCGGGACCCACCGTCCGCCGCAGCCATATTGGCCGAACGCGGTTGGATACTGTCAGAGAACTCACTCATCTGTGACAGGCCCATTCGGCTGTCCTCGTCACCGCGCCACCACGGCGAAGGCCCAGCGTTACTGCGACGCAGCAGCAGAAAGAGATAAACCAACGCCGCCAAGCACGCCAGCAACCCCAGTGCCAACGCATAGACCAGCGGATTCCTAAAACGCTGCGATTGCGCTTCTTCTAGGCGCCCGGCCAAGGACACCAAGGCCTGTTGGTTCTTGGCGGTGACGTCTTTGAGAATTTTCAGGTCTGCATCGACTGCATTCACCCTTGCGTCTTGGCGTTGCACCTCTTCGGGTGTCGCATTCAGGGCCCGCCAAGTCGCGATGGCTTGCGCCCGCTTTTCCAAGTCTTCCAAGGGCAGGCCCAGCAACAGGTCCGTGCTGCGCAGAACCGGGTCACGATCCACGCCCAAATCAATGGCTGTCAGCTTAAGGCGTGACTTCGGCGTTGTCATACCGCTAGCGGCCCGTCTGCTAACCGCGCCACTGGGCACGGTGCGCTCTGCAGCCGCTTTTGGCTTATCGATGCCAGTGCGTGTGCTAGTGGCACGAACGGCACCTTTTGGGGCTTTGCCAGTCGCTCCAACTGCTTTGCCAGCGCCCGACGAAGTGTTGGGTGTGGAAATCGACGTCGCAGGAGAAAGGTTCAAAGGCTGAGGGCTTGCACCGATGGCAGACACAACAACCGGTGCGTCCACCGTCGACGCCATGTCGGCCAGCAGCACATAGCGCCGGCCTGTCTTGAAGGTACACCCCGCCCGCACTTCAACGGTGACAACCGGCTCGTCAATAACGCCTTTGGAAACAATACGGACCAATGCGGGCTGACCCTGCGCTGCGGGAGATGTCGTCACCACCACGCGGGTGCGATCCTGGCGGATATCACCGTAAAAGACATCGGCATCAAAACACAGGGCCGATACATCTTCATCTGCACCCAATTGAAGGGGCACCGTCAAGGACAACGGCTGCCCCACCAATACCGCGCTGCGGGCGCGCCCCAAGCCCAATGCGTTGGCGTCAACCCCCACGCACAACAACGCCAAGCCCAGAACTGTCACCCTTGAATAAATTATTGATTTCATTTGTGCTGTGGATTCTACGCATACCCACGGGACATCGACAAAAAGAAGTCAGACCACAAATTGAGCCTATTGCAAGACACGCAAGCGACAAATCGACCCATCCAAAGTGCCACATCGGGTAACAATAGGCGTGTCACCTTTGACAGCAACAGTCACCCAAAAGACAGGCTATGGACGAACCTATTCTTACCATTGAGGAACGCGCAGCAATCAATTCGGGTCGCTGGTTCTCGTCACTCTCCCCCTCACTGAAACACGACATTCTTCGATGTGCCTACGTCAAACGCTTCAAAGACGGCGACCTGATCGCTGCGCGCGGCGAACCGCCCGAAGACTGGATCGCATGTGCCATGGGTGCGGTGCGGATCAGTTCCACATCGATCTCGGGCAAGCAGATTACGCTGACCTATGTGGAGCCGGGGATCTGGTTTGGCGATGTGTCAATATTCGACGGAGACCGCCGCACCCACGACGCCTGCGCCCACGGGGAGACCACCATCCTATGCGTTGCCAAAGCCGATTTCAAAAAAATCCTGGCCTTACATGTCGAGTTGTACGAAGCCTTGTTGCGCCTGCATGCACGGCGCATTCGCCAGCTCTACGGTTTGGTGGAAGACCTCAACACCCTGCCCTTGCGGGCACGCTTGGCCAAGCAATTGCTGCACCTGGTACGCAGCTACGGCGTACCCTCTTTGAGCGATGCAAGCGAAGTGCGTATTGGGCTGCAACTGGCGCAAGAAGAGTTGGCGCAACTGCTTGGCGCCTCGCGCCAGAGGGTCAACCAAGAGCTCAAATCCATGGAGCGCGACGGCGCCATCCGCATCGAGCAAGGCGGCTTAGTGGTGCGTGACCGCCAAGCCCTCATGCTCATCATCGACAGCGACAACTAACCCAACGCCCCACTGCCCAACAAAACATGACTGACTTTGACCATTTCATAGGCACTCGCCCGGTAACCGGCCAGCACACCATTGACCTCGGCGCCTTGGGTGCCTGGCTGAACACCAACATCCCCGGTTTTGTAGGCCCACTGAGCGTGGAAATGTTCAAAGGTGGACAGTCCAACCCGACCTACAAACTCATCACCCCCACCAAGTCCTACGTCATGCGGGCCAAGCCAGGGCCGGTGGCCAAGTTGCTGCCATCAGCCCATGCGGTGGAGCGTGAATTTGCGGTGATGCGGGGGCTACACAACACCGGTGTGCCTGTGCCTGAGATGTACTGCCTGTGCGAAGACGAGTCGGTCATTGGGCGTGCCTTTTATGTGATGGAGTTTATGCAAGGCCGGATACTGTGGGACCAGTCTTTACCCGACATGACGCCAGACCAGCGCGGGGTGATGTACAACGAAATGAACCGCGTCATTGCGGCGCTGCACACCGTGAAGTTTGCCGACGTGGGTCTGGCCGGCTACGGCAAGCCTGGCAACTACTTTGAGCGCCAAATCGGCCGCTGGAGCAACCAGTACAGGGCCTCGGTCACCCAACCCATTGCCGAGATGGACCAGCTCATGGCCTGGCTGCCCAACAATATTGGGCCCATGGCCCGCGACGAGACCATGGTCAGCATCGTACATGGTGACTTCCGCATGGACAACCTCATGTTCGACGCACAAAAGCCAGAAGTGATCGCGGTGCTGGATTGGGAGCTCTCGACCCTGGGCCACCCCCTGGCCGACTTCAGCTACCACTGCATGGCCTGGCACATACCACCGGGCGCGTTTCGCGGCATTGCGGGGCTCAACCTCGCCGAACTGGGCATACCGGACGAGCAGGCTTACATCCGCATGTACTGCGAACGCACCGGTCTTGCCACCCCGGAGCAGCTCAAGGGTGAGTGGAACTTCTACATGGCCTACAACCTGTTTCGCATCGCGGCCATTTTGCAAGGCATTGCAAAACGGGTGGAGGCAGGCACCGCCTCCAGCGCCCAGGCCGTCGCATCCGGCAAGGGGGCCAAACCCATGGCCCAACTCGCTTGGCAATTCGCTCAAAAAGCGTGATGCCTATCCCTAAACGCCCCACGATCTTTACTTTCACCATTCAGCACAGGAGTCCCCATGGATTTTGATTACTCCCCCAAGACCAAAGACCTGCAAGCGCGCTTGCTCGCATTCATGGATGCGCACATCTATCCTGCCGAATCGGCTTACCACGCAGAGATTGCCGCCAACACGGCCGCGGGCAAACGCTGGACACCCCTGCAAACCATTGAAAAGCTAAAGCCCAAGGCGCAAGCGGCGGGCTTGTGGAACCTTTTTCTACCGGTCGACAGTGCGCAAGCCTCTGGTTACGACGGCGCGGGCTTGACCAACCAAGAATATGCGCCTCTGGCAGAGATCATGGGCCACGTCCTGTGGTCCAGCGAGGTCTTCAATTGCTCGGCGCCCGACACCGGCAACATGGAGACCATTGCCCGCTACGGCTCTGAAGACAACAAGGCACGCTGGCTCAAGCCCCTGCTGGAGGGCAAGTTTCGCTCCGCCTTTGCCATGACCGAGCCGGAGGTCGCCTCCAGCGACGCCACCAACATCGCAACGCGCATTGAGCGAGACGGCGACGACTATGTCATCAACGGGCGCAAATGGTGGACTTCTGGCGCGGGCGACCCACGCTGTGCGGTCTACATTGTCATGGGTAAAACCGACCCCGAAGCCCCACGCCACTCGCAGCAAAGCATGGTCATGGTTCCGGCCGACACCCCGGGCATCACCGTGGTGCGCCCGCTCAACGTGTTTGGCTACGACGACGCCCCCCACGGCCACATGGAAGTACTGTTTGAAAACGTGCGCGTCCCGGCTAGCAACATCTTGCTCGGCGAAGGCCGTGGTTTCGAAATTGCACAAGGCCGCCTTGGCCCTGGGCGCATTCACCACTGCATGCGCCTGATCGGCTTGGCCGAACGCGCGCTAGAGCTGATGTGCAAACGCGCCAGCTCCCGCATTGCGTTTGGCAAGCCGCTGGCCGCCCAAACCGTCACCCAAGAGCGCATTGCCGAGGCGCGCTGCAAAATCGACATGGCACGCCTGCTTACGCTCAAGGCAGCCTGGATGATGGACATTGGCGGCAACAAGTTGGCCAAAAATGAGATTGCGATGATCAAGGTCGTCGCCCCCACCATGGCGTGTGAGGTGATTGACTGGGCCATGCAGGTTTTTGGTGGCGCGGGCATGTGTGACGACTTCCCCCTAGCCTATAGCTACACCGCAGCCCGCACCCTGCGTTTTGCCGACGGCCCGGATGAAGTGCACCGCAACGCCATTGCCAAGATGGAACTGGGCAAATACGCCGCCCACCCAAAAGTGGTCGAGATGCCCATCACGCGCGGCTGCTAAACGACAAAAGAGCAACCAGCAGCAGCGCTGGTTGCTCTTTTTTTGATAGCTGCTTACGCAATATGCACGAGGGCTAGAGCGGCCTTTTATGCTAAATTTCTACGTTCTTAGCCTAAACCCGGCAGTCCCGACCAGAGAGTATTGATATCGGCAAAACGCCATTTGGCGGGATCTTCCCGATTTGCAATCTTGTCGTTCGTCGTGGGGCTGGACAAATCGACCATTTCCGGGACGATGCGCATATTTGACTTGGTGGAATAAAACACCTTCACACAGGGCGTCGTCAGTGACTTGGTGGTTTGCGACACCACCACGCCCAAACGCCCGGACGTCAATTTCACCAGTGAGCCAATCGGATAAATGCCCAGGCTTTTTACGAAGGCTTGGAACACTTTTGGATCGAAATGGCCGTTGGACCACTCCGCCATCTTGCGCAAAGACTCTGCCGGGTCCCAGCCCGTCTTGTAGGGCCGATTGGAGGTGATCGCGTCATACACATCACACACCGCAGCCATTTTGGCCATCAGGCTGATCTCATCACCTTTGAGGCCCTTGGGGTAGCCTGAACCATCCATTTTTTCGTGGTGGTACAGGCAGGCATCCAAGACAATTGGGTCCACCGCGTCGTTAAGCAGCAGCAATTGGTGGCCTTGTACAGGGTGGGTCTTGATGATGGCAAATTCCGCTTCCGTAAGCTTACCCGGCTTGTTCAATACCTCTGGCGGAATCATGACCTTGCCCATGTCATGCAGTAAACCCGCCATGCCCGCCAATCGGGTCTGGGCTTCGTCTAAACCCAATTGTTTGGCCAAGCTGACCATCATGGCGCATACCGCCACCGAGTGCATATAGGTGTAGTCGTCCGCGGTCTTCAAACGCGCCAAACTAATCAAAGCGCCAGGGTTACGCGAGACCGAATCTGATATCTCTTCGACCAGTTTCTTGGCGCCCTCATGGTCCACCGCTTTACCCATCCGGGCCTCTTGAAACATCGAAATCACGGCCTGTTTGGACTGCGCGCAAATCTTGGCCGCACGCACCAGTTCAACCGATGTGGAAACGGGTGCCACCTCGCGCCGTTCCAGCGCTGCAAGGCTTAGTTCCTTGTCGACCTGCTCATTGGACTGGGCCTCGGTGATGGCTGGCGCGTCGCTTGGGACATCCAATCCCTTGCTTGAATCAATCCAGACTTCCTTGATGCTGCTACTGCGCACCAGTTCAATGTCTTTGGGGTCAATGATGACGAATCCGGTGCGCCAAAACGGATGTTCCATCCACGAGCCGCAAAACTCCTTGAGGTGCATCCCGGTCACGAGTTGCTCGGTACGAATTTTCTTAAGCATCTTGAATATGTCTTGCCTTAAAACCGAAACAATTCAACCTACCCCATACCCATTCAACTCAGAATAAGCGAACGTCATGCAGCCTTGCGATATACAAATACCATGTCAGTGCAAGTGCCTGGGTTTTCGCCCACCACCGTGGCCACCGCCATGGTTACCACCGGGGCCACGGGGTGGTTTGCCAATGGCCAGTGAGCTGACCAAGGCATCAAACCGCTGCGCAAACAACTTATCAACCTCGGCCACTACCCCACTCAACTCGGCGCCATCAAAGTGCCGCTCCATCAGGCTGACCACGTCTTGCACCAGCAGGTCGCGCTGCACCTGCATGATGGCTGCGGGGTTTGGACCCACAAACAGCATGACAAAGTCATCGCGCGACTCGGCCTCAGGCGGGGCGTCTTCTTCATCAAAGTCGGCGTCGTAAAAGGTGACCTCAATGGCGGCACCCGCGTCGGCGATTTCGTTGAGGTTCATACAGACCTCATCCAAAGTTTGCCGAAAATCGTGGTCGCCAGAGACCGTCCAACACATTTGCAGCAAATGCTCTTGCGCATCAAACTTAATGCCAGGCTCGTCCTCATAGGCGCTGGTGGCGCCATCGGCCAATGAGCGGGCCCCGGCGTATTTCCAAAGCGGCTTGAGCACGTCTTGCAGCTGTTCAAACCGAACTTCCGTGCGCAAGGGAACTTGGCCATGCACATGGATTTCAAAGGGAGCGTTATAGCGTGGCATGGATCAAGTGTAGGCTAGAAATACCGCCACAGCGTGCGCCGATTTAGCGGCCGTAGTCTTGACCCGCCGCCGGCGCCGGCTTGGGTGCTGCGCCGCGCGCACCTGAGCTGTTGTTCACCGACCACGGGATGGCGGTGGTGGGGTCAATCGGCTTGGCCTTGGTAAACAGGGCTTGCCAAAAAAAGCCGCTCTGAAACGCAATCACCTCAAACAAAATATAACTCTGCGAACTGGACGACAACCACAGGTTGTAGGTGGGGTAGAAGACGATGGGCGACACCAGCAGCGGCAGCACGATGCGCTCTATCTGCAAAGACTCCATCCCCTTACCCAGGTTAAACAAGTCCCAGTAGTAGTTGGAGAACATGCCCAGGGTCATCCAGCAGGCCAAGTGCCACACAAACACAATGCCGTGGTTGCGCGCCAACAGCAAAATCCAGCCCGCAGAGGCTTCGTCGGCGTTAACGATTAGCACCATGGCCGCGCCCGTGCTGATAAAAACCACAAAGTAGATAAATATTAGGAATTTGAGGGCGCGTGACATAGGTGCGTAGTGGTTGCTTGGCCCTATCTTAGCCGGTTAAATTAACGCAATGCCCCGGGTTAAACACCTACCAGCGGCACACCGGTGACCGCCTGCACCTCGGCGCGGCTTACACCCGGCGCCAATTCCACCAATTGCAGCCCCAGTGGCGTGACATCCATCACCGCCAGGTCGGTAATGATGCGGTCCACCACCCCCACTCCGGTCAGCGGCAGGGTGCATTGGGGCAAAATTTTGAGGTCAATCGTGCCATCTTTCTTCTTGGCCACATGCTCCATCAGCACAATGACACGCTTCACACCGGCCACCAGGTCCATCGCGCCACCCATGCCCTTGACCATCTTGCCGGGGATCATCCAGTTAGCCAGGTCGCCCTGCTCGCTGACCTGCATGGCGCCCAAAATGCTCAGGTTGATCTTGCCGCCCCGAATCATGGCAAAACTTTCGTGACTACCAAAAATGCTGGAGCCCTTGAGCGTGGTGATGGTTTGTTTACCCGCGTTGATCAGGTCGGCGTCCACCGCGTCTTCGGTCGGGAATGGGCCAATGCCCAGCATGCCGTTTTCGCTTTGCAGCCACACCTCTTTGTCAGCCGGCACAAAGTTGGCCACCAGCGTGGGTATACCAATGCCTAAGTTCACATAAAAGCCATCTTGCAGCTCTTGCGCCGCACGTGCGGCCATTTGGTCTTGCGTCCATGCCATGGTCAAACTCCTGCCTTGGTGCTGATGGTGCGCTTTTCAATGCGCTTTTCGGGGTGGGGGTTGTGCACAATCCGGTGCACATAAATGCCGGGCAGGTGCACCTGGTCGGGCACCATATCGCCCACTTCCACCACTTCTTCCACCTCCACCACGCAAATCTTGCCCGCCATGGCTGCGGCCGGGTTGAAGTTGCGCGCTGTAAGGCGAAACTGCAAATTGCCCGATTTGTCGGCGCGGTGGGCTTTGACCAGTGCCACATCGGGCACCAGGGCATGCTCCATCACATAAATTTCCCCGCCAAACTCACGCAACTCTTTGCCCTCCGCCACGATGGTGCCCACCCCGGTTTTTGTGAAGAACGCCGGAATGCCCGCGCCACCGGCGCGCAGCTTCTCAGCCAAGGTTCCCTGGGGCGTAAATTCCAGCTCCAGCTCACCAGCCAAATACTGGCGCTCAAACTCTTTGTTCTCACCCACGTAGCTAGAAATCATTTTTTTGATCTGGCGCGTCTCTAACAACTTGCCCAGCCCAAAACCGTCGACACCTGCGTTGTTGGAAACCACCGTCAGGTTGCGCACGCCCGTGTTTTTGAGCGCCTCAATCAAGGCCTCGGGGATGCCGCACAAGCCAAAACCACCCACCGCCAATAACTGCCCGTCGTGGACGATGCCGTCTAGCGCCTGCGCCGCGCTGGGATACACCTTGTTCATTGCAAAACCCTCCTGTGAAGCACCAATGGCCCTACGATACTACCTAACCGCATACGTAGTTTTTCGTAAAGCAAAACCCTATGGACATCAACTACCAGCTCGCGTTCGACATGGCCCCAGTGGGCATGGCCCTCTCTAGCAACCGCACCATTTTGGACTGCAACCAGCGCCTGTGCGAGATGTTTGGCGCCAGCCGCCAGCAGCTCATCGGCCAATCGTTTCAAGTGCTGTACCCCAGTGCCGACGAGTTTGAGCGCACCGGCGCACGCATCAGCCCCATCTTGAACCGCAGCGGCACCTATGCGGACGACCGCATCATGCGCCGCTTGGATGGCCGCTTCAAGGGCGAGGCCTTTTGGTGCCATGTGAGCGGCCGCGCCCTCAACCGCGCCGCGCCGCACGAAGCCGGCATCTGGAGCTTTGAAGACCTAAGTGCCCGGCGCGCCGTCAAGGCCGAGCTAACCGCCCGCGAACGCGAAGTGGCCGCCCACCTGATGCAAGGCCTGACCAGCAAGCAGATTGGCAAAGCACTGGCCATTAGCCACCGCACGGTGGAGATTTACCGGGCGCGGTTGATGCGCAAATATCAGGCATCCACAACCGGGGACCTAGTGCACAAGTTACTGAAGGGGTAGAACTGGTGTGCGTAATTTCTATACACCCGGTCCGGCTATGCACATTGAACCTACCGCTGTTTCACGTACCGCTTAACCATCGAAAAATGCGGCTTTCGGTAGCGGCTCCCGCCTATGCAGGATCAACCTTATATGCGTATTTCAACGGTGCCAGTACGGCACTGATTTCGACTGGGCGCTCAGCGTTTCTCCCGCCAAGCCGCTTTCACCCCCACCCACGCCGCATCCAACACATCCAGCGCCACGCTGCGGCGGATATAGCGGATCAGCGGGCCGCGAATGCGTCGCTTCGACGCGGTGTGCGCGGGCATATCCAGCTTGGCAAACTGCGCCGCTAGTTCATGCGCCCGCGCCATCAGCCTGTCAGCCTCGGCCAGCTCATCGAAAAAGCCCGCGCGCAGGGCGTCTTCCACCGGGAAGTATTTCGCCAACACCACCGCCGCTTGAAAATCTGCCGGGTTTAAGCGGTGGCGCAACATTGCCGCTGCGACGCGCGGCATCTTCATGCCGATGGCGACCTCGTTGGCCGAAATGCGAAACGCGCCACGCGTGCCCACCACATAGTCGGCCGCCAACATCATGAAAACGCCCATCGCCAGCGAATGCCCATTGCAGGCCACAACCATCGGGTAGGGGTAGGCTAAAATCCGCGCCGTCAGCGTGTAGCCTGCCCGCAGCATGCGCAGCGCACCCAGCGGCGAGCCGCGCATCACCTTGAGGTCAAACCCGGCGGAGAACACATCCTCTCGCCCGGTAATGATGACGATGGCGCGGTCCGCTTGGGCGCGGTCCAGGCAGGCATTAATCTGTCGAAACATTTCTGGCGACAGTGCATTGCGTTTGCCGTCATCCAACACGATAGTGGCGACACCGCTCGCAAAACGGTAGTGAACAAGTTCAGGCATGGGCTTGCGATCCTCAATTGGTTGGTATCTGGGGCAAAAGGGCATGAATATAAGCTGACGCACAACATCGCCGCTGCCAACTCGCCCTAAGACGGTGCAACCCATAAAGCCCAAAGGGCTTAACCCCTAGTTAAATCAATCGTTTGATTTAACTCACTACAATCCTTACCCATGTCAATTGCCCCACCGCCCGAGGCCCACGAGAAGCCCCTGCGCAGCGACGGCGCCGAAGCCCGCGCCCGCCTGCTGGACGCCGCACTCGCCCTGTTTGCCGAAAAAGGATTTTTCAAAACCTCCACCCGCGAGATCGCCCAGGCGGCGCAAGCTAACGTGGCCTCCATCAGCTACTACTTTGGTGACAAAGCGGGCTTGTACCGCGCCGTGTGGGTTGATGCCCGATGCAACCCTGATGCATGGACACCCAGCCTTGATGGTGCGCCGCCCAGCATGGAGCAAGCCATCGCCGGCACGCTGCGCGGCTTTGTCGAACCGATCAAACAAGGCCCACACATGCAAATGTGCATGAAGCTGTATTTCCGAGAAATGCTGGAGCCTACTGGCGTGTGGCAAGAAGAGGTCGAAATCCACATCAAACCCGCACACCTCGCCCTGGTAGCCGTGCTGGTTCGCCACTTAGGCTTGCCAGAGGCCGACGACGCGGTCCACCGCCTAGGCTTCTCCATAGCCGGCCTTGGCATCATGCTGCATGTGGGTCGTGACGTAATCAGTGCCGTGCGCCCGCAATTGCTGGCAACCCACACCGCACTGGACGCCTATGCCGAGCAACTCAGCACCTACGCCTTAGCGCTGGTGAACGCCGAAGCTCGCCGCCGCACTGCGGGCGCTGCCGCCCAAACGCCAACGCCAACGCCAACCAAAGCCAAAAATCACAGCCGCACCCCGCGCCCAACCCTGGCACCTTCCGCATGATGACGCCCTTTTTACGCACCCTCCCCCCGCTGCTTAGCGCACTGCTGCTGTCCGCTTGCGCCGGATTTATGCCGCCCCAACAGGTGGCGGTTGATGTAGCGCCCCAGTGGCACGCCCCCCTGCCGCATGGCGGCGCGGTTAGTAGCCTTACCGACTGGTGGCAAAACCAGGGCGACCCAGTCTTGGTGGAGCTGATTGCCGCCGCGCAAAGCGCCAGCCCCACCGTGTCGCAGGCCAGCACCCGCATTGCGCAAGCGCGCGCGTCGCAAACGGCAGCCAATGCGGCACTCGCCCCCCAGGTCAATGCCCAATATGGCGCCAACCGGGGCGTGGTGGCGCCCGGAGCACCGGTGGTTACCAGCCAGCAGTTGGGCCTGCAAGCGGCGTGGGAGATTGACGTGATTGGCATCAACCGCGCGGTGGGCAAAGCGACCGAGGTGTTGTTGGACAACAGCCGCGCCCAGTGGCATGACGCGCGGGTGTCGGTGGCGGCCGAGGTGGCCCGGCTGTACTACGGTCTTGGCACCTGCCAACAACTACTCGCCCTGAGCCAACGCGACACCGCGTCGCGCACCGAGACCGCCCGCCTTACCGAGATCACGGCCAAAGCCGGCTTTCTGGCGCCCGCCATGGCCGCCATG
>JBBRNS010000108.1:0-12290 GCA_038230175.1 Burkholderiales bacterium | reverse complement strand
CAAACCCCGAAGATCAGGAGGAAGAACGGCACTCAAGCTCAGAAAACAGCGCTTCTCGACAACCGTTCACACTACGGCGGCGTAGATACCCAGAGCCTGATTTTTGACGGCGTGGCCGAGGCGCTGCAAGTGCCCAACAGCGACCTGCGCCTGTTTGGCAAGCCCGAGAGCTTTACCAAGCGCCGCATGGGCGTTGCTTTGGCGTTCGATGCCGATCTGGCGGTAGCCCGTGCCAATGCCCAATTGGTGGCGTCTCGCGTCAAGCCCAGGGCGGGTTAAACGCACGTCGCAGACAACAAAATACCGGCCAAGGCCGGTTTTTTGTTGGGGCAAAGCTGCTTAGGCCTACTTGGCTGCCTCGGGCTTCTTGGGCTCGTCAAACTTGGCGCCACCGGCGTTGGCCATGTAAACCACGGCACGGGCAATCTCAAACGGTTCAAAATCACCGCCGGCTTGTGCACCCATGGCACCTTTGCCTTTGAGCGCGGAGTTCAGTAGGCTGTCAAAGCCGGTCGCAATGCGAGGCCCCCAGGCCGCTGCGTCACCAAATTTGGGTGAGCCAGCCGCGCCGGTCGCATGGCAAGCAGAGCATTGCGCTTGGAATACTTGCTCGCCGGTCTTCATTTCACGGTTTGCATCACGAATTTCGACCGTACCCACCTTTTGGATGCGTTCAGCCAGGGCTTTTTCTGGGTTGACAGCACCCGCGGCGGGCTTGTTACTGGCGGTGACGAAATACACCAGTCCAATAATCAGGAAGATGGGAATCACAAACGAGTAAAAAACCGCAAGCAGCAATTGCTGAGGGGTTTTGATGGGACCGGAGTGGTCTTCATCGTGCACAGTTTCGGGGCGGTTGTCGCTCATTGTGTCCTCGGAAAAACAGGGTCGGGGAAGTCAGCGAGCAATTATAGCGAGCCATCTAAACACGTACACTCGCAGCTACTCTGGACCGAACTCCCTAACGCATTGCAACCTCGATTTACTAAGGACAGTTTCTTATGCAGCATGTCGTTTTTAACCAAAAAGGTGGCGTTGGCAAATCCACCATTACCTGCAACCTCGCCGCCATCAGCGCGTCCCAAGGGTTGCGCACCTTGGTGATTGACTTGGACTCGCAAGGCAACTCCACCCGCTACCTGCTGGGTGCCGACATGCCCGACGATCTGCCCAATGTGGCCGAGTTCTTTGAACAAAGCCTCAAATTCAGCATTCGCGACAAAGATGCCAGCGCATTCATCGCCCAAACCCAGTGGGAAGGCCTGGATGTGATGCCCTCAAGCCCTGAGCTTGACGAGCTACACGGCAAGCTCGAATCGCGCCACAAAATTTACAAGCTGCGCGACGCGCTGGACAAGCTGGCCCAAGATTACGACCAGATCTACATCGATACGCCCCCAGCGCTCAACTTTTACACCCGCTGCGCTCTGATTGCTGCCGAGGGTTGCCTGATTCCGTTTGACTGCGACGATTTCTCGCGCCGCGCGCTCTACACTTTGATGGAAAACGTGGAAGAGATCAAAGCCGACCACAATTCCAAACTGCGGGTCGAGGGCATCATCGTCAACCAGTTTCAGCCCCGCGCCAACCTGCCCCAGCGCATGGTGCAAGAACTGATCGACGAAGGCCTGCCCGTGCTGCAGCCCTACTTGGGCGCGTCGGTGCGTATTCGCGAGTCCCACGAACACGCCATGCCCATGATCTTTCTGGACCCAACACACAAACTCACGCTGGAGTTTGTGGCCCTGCACGATTCCCTGAAGCAACCCAAAGTTGTGAGCCCTGCGTCGGGCAGAAAAAAGGCTTGAGTGCGCCCGGCGCTTGTGACCCCGTCACGACGCCTTAGCCACAATCGTCTTGCCCAAATAGGTCAGCGCCGCGAGCACTGCGCAGGACCATATATTTAAGGTCAAATTGGCCTCTAGCCCTCGCAGAACCTGCGCAAGCAGCTATCTAATTAATAGCAATTTATGCGACGCCGCGCAGCATGCTCTGGCGGTGGGCATGGCCGGGCTCAAACCAGGTCACCAGTGCGTCCATCAGCGCGTGGGCCTTGGCTGAGTGGTCGGCCCCAAAGTTGCACACATACACATCCACCGTCACCCCGGCCTGCTCGGGCCAGGTGTGGATACACAGGTGCGACTCGGCCAGCAGCACAGTGGCGGTGACGCCGCCCGGGCCATGCGCCGTGGCGGGGAATGTGTGGGCCAGTTGGTTCACCGCCTGCAGGCCCGCGTTGCGTACCGCCTGCAGGCACTGCGCCATCAGGCGGTCGGCATCCGTTAGGCACTGCGAATTGCAGCAACATTGCGTTAGATCAGCGGTGAGGTGCAGGCCTTGCATAAACTGCACTGTAGATTATTTTGGGTGTGTTTCTGTGACCGGTAAAATATCGGGTTTACCCCAGCCACCCTACCCGGAGTCGCCCAGGCCCATGACCACCACCCCCAACACCCAACAAATGGCAAGCGCAATCCGCGCACTCGCGATGGATGCGGTTCAAGCCGCCAACTCCGGGCACCCGGGCGCGCCTATGGGCATGGCCGACATGGCGGTCGCGCTGTGGGGCCAGCATTTACAGCACAACCCGACCAACCCGCAATGGATGAACCGCGACCGCTTTGTGCTGAGCAACGGCCACGCCTCCATGCTTTTGTATGCGGTGCTGCACCTCACTGGGTATGACCTGCCCATGGCCGAGCTCAAAGCCTTTCGCCAACTGCACAGCAAAACCGCCGGCCACCCTGAATTGGGCATCACCCCCGGCGTCGAAACCACCACTGGCCCATTGGGGCAGGGCCTGACCAACGCGGTGGGCATGGCGTTGGCCGAGAAGCTGTTGGCCAGCGAATTCAACCGTACGGTGGGCGACGTTGCCCACACCGTGGTCGACCACCACACCTACGTTTTTATGGGCGACGGTTGCCTGATGGAAGGCATCAGCCACGAAGCCGCCGCCCTGGCGGGCGCGTGGAAGCTGGGCAAACTCATTGCCCTGTACGACGACAACGGCATCTCGATCGACGGCCAAGTCACCCCTTGGTTTATCGACAACACCGCCCAGCGTTTTGTGGCTTATGGCTGGAACGTGATCGGCCCGGTAGACGGCCACGACGCGCAGGCCGTGTCCGCCGCTATTGCCCAGGCCAAGCAGTCCCCTGACCGCCCCACGCTGGTCATTTGCAAGACCCACATTGGCCAAGGCAACCCCAACCGGGTCGACACCGCCAAGGCGCATGGGGAACCCTTGGGTGCCGAAGAAATCGCACTCACCCGCGCCGCCATTGCGTGGCCATACCCTCCCTTTGTGGTTCCGCCAGCCGTCTATGCCGACTGGGACGCCAAAGTTGCGGGCCAAGCGGCTGAAGCGGCCTGGAACACCCAATTCGCCGCCTACCAAGCCGCTTTCCCAGCCGAGGCGGCCGAGTTGGCGCGTCGCATGCGCGGCGACTTGCCCGCGCATTTTGTGCAAACCGCTGTGGACGCCGTCATCGCAGCCCACACCAAGGGCGAAACGGTGGCCAGCCGCAAGGCGTCGCAGATCGCGCTGGAGGCATTTACCGCCGCACTGCCCGAGTTACTGGGCGGCTCGGCCGACCTGACTGGCTCCAACCTGACCAACACCAAGAGCACGCCCAATTTGCGTTTTGACATGCAGGGCAACGTGGTGAAAACGGCTGAAGGCCAAGGTGGGCGCCACATCAACTACGGCGTGCGCGAATTTGGCATGGCCGCGATCATGAACGGGGTGGCGCTGCATGGCGGCTTTATCCCCTACGGCGGCACCTTCCTCACCTTCAGCGACTACAGCCGCAACGCGATTCGTATGGCGGCGCTGATGAAGCAGCGTGTCATCCATGTGTTCACCCACGACAGCATTGGCCTGGGTGAAGACGGCCCCACCCACCAGTCCATCGAGCACGCCGCGTCCCTGCGCCTGATTCCGAATCTGGACGTCTGGCGTCCCGCCGACACAGCCGAAACCGCCGTGGCCTGGACCATGGCCTTACAAAACCGAACAAAGCCCACCGCGCTTTTGCTATCGCGCCAAAACATCAGCTACGCGCCCAAAGCCGAGTCTTCATTGGCGCCCGATGCCTGTGGCATCGACGCCATCAGCAAAGGCGCTTATGTGCTGGCCGAGCCGGTGGACGCAGGTCTCAAGAAAAAGCCGCAAGCCGTGCTCATTGCCACCGGCTCTGAGGTGCAACTCGCGCTCAAGGCGCAGGCGCTCTTGGCCCAGCGCAAGATTGCGGTACGCGTGGTCTCCATGCCGAGCAATACCACGTTTGATACCCAAAACACTGCCTACAAACTGGCCGTCTTGCCCGCAGGCATCCCCCGCGTTGCCGTGGAGATGGGTGTGTCCGACGGCTGGTGGAAATACGGCGTTGCAGCGGTGGTCGGCATCGACACCTATGGCGAATCTGCCCCTGCACCAGTGCTGTTTGAGCACTTTGGATTTACACCCGAGAATGTGGCCAACACGGTGCAAGCTGTGCTGGCCAAAAAGTAGGCAGACCGTTTATCAACCGTTTCATTTTTTAATCAGGAAAACACCATGACTATCAAAATCGGCATCAATGGCTTCGGCCGTATCGGACGCAACGTGTTGCGCTCGGCCATCCAAAACTTCTCAGACATCGAAGTGGTTGCCATCAACGACTTGCTGGAGCCAGAGTATTTGGCCTACATGCTGCAATACGATAGCGTGCACGGCCGCTTCAAGGGCACCGTCAGCGTCGAGGGCAGCACCCTGATCGTCAACGGCAAGAAAATCCGCCTGACGCAAGAGAAAGACCCGACGAATCTGAAATGGAACGAAGTCGGTGCCGACATCGTCATTGAGTCCACCGGCATCTTCTTGGACAAAGTGGGTGGCGAAAAGCACCTAGCAGCGGGTGCCAAAAAGGTCATCTTCTCAGCGCCGTCTAAAGACGACACCCCCATGTTTGTCTACGGCGTCAACGACAAGACCTATGCCGGTCAAGCCATCGTCTCCAACGCATCGTGCACCACCAACTGTTTGGCGCCAATAGCCAAGGTGCTCAATGACAAATGGGGCATCAAGCGTGGCCTGATGACCACCGTGCACGCCGCTACCGCCACCCAAAAAACGGTGGACGGCCCCTCTAATAAAGACTGGCGCGGTGGCCGTGGCATTTTGGAAAACATCATCCCGTCCAGCACCGGTGCGGCCAAGGCAGTCGGTGTGGTCATCCCAGAGTTGAACAAAAAACTCACCGGTATGTCTTTTCGCGTGCCTACCAGCGATGTGTCCGTGGTCGACCTGACCTGTGAGTTGAACAACGCCGCCACCTTGGCTGAAATCTGCGCCGAGATGAAAGCCCAGTCGCAAGGCGCCCTCAAAGGCGTGCTGGGCTATACCGAAGACAAAGTGGTGGCCACCGACTTCCGTGGCGAAACCTGCACCAGCGTGTTTGACGCCGATGCCAGCATCGCGCTGGATGGCACCTTCATCAAGGTCGTGGCCTGGTACGACAACGAGTGGGGTTACTCCAACAAGTGCCTAGAGATGGTGCGCGTAGTCGCCAAGTAACACAAGACTGCAATACCGCTTCAGGCGCTTGCCTGCAAAGCCCATACCGCTGGTCGGTATGGGCTTTTTTTCTTGTGGTCATTTCACGTTCATCCGGGGCGCGTAATTTGGCCCATATGCCGGAAGTCACCGTTGCGCAAGCCATGTTCAAGGACATCGTTGCGCAGATTGAGGCGCAGGAACCAGACGGAGAAGTTTCCAGAGGGCGCGATAAAACCACGAGTAGATTTCGACCGCACGAAATACGATGGATAGCGCTGCAGTTGACTTCCCTACGTTTCCATGAAGTTCGAGACTCCAGATAACTGGATCCACCCGGCATCTCGGACGAACAACTTCACGGTGTTTCAATTTTTTGTAAAGCCCAATGCGTACTGTGTTCCACCGCACAGTAAGCGCAGTATCCAAGGCATAAAGTTGGCCGTGATGGCCTTTGAAAGTACCTACCTGCCGCAAATAACAGCATCTCTACGATGCGCCAAAGAAGCGCAAAACATGCGTTCCATTGGTACCAATTTAGCCAGCGCTCCACCAAGCGTCGGCGTTATGGGTGTCGTTTGTAGTGGCTACGGAACTTGCTTGTCATCGCCGCACTTCGCATCTGCGGAGTCGTAACTGTGCCGCCCGTAAGGGTGACTTTTTTAACTTAGGAGTATTACATGTCCAATAGCAACACAGGTAGCAATGCAGGTCGCAGCTCGTCAGGTTCCAATTCCGGCGGGCAGCAAGGATCTAACAGCACAAGCAACGAAAAAAACAGCAACAAGACCGCCCGCCCATCAGAAAGCCAGCAAGACCAAAGCAGTTCCAAGCGAAATGCGCCGGGGAGCACGCAGGACAGCAAGCATGAACAGAATGTTCAAGCGGGGCAGCAAAGCCACAAAAAATAGCTAAATCAGGTCGCTGATTTGCGCTTGTAAGGGCTCCGTATTTGCGGAGCCTCTTTTTGTTGGTTGACGAGACCACGCAGAAATTCGGGTGGGTAGCTTGCGGCCAATCTGGCTGTTCGTGTGTGCGCTGGCACGCAAAAGGATGCAACGATTTTTGAATGATCGATTCAGCGGATAGGTCGGGTCGCCGCTAGGCAGTGGTATGTGTTTGCCGGCACATTCGCATTCATGTTGTGTGTGTGTTTTCGCACAGACGCAATCCTGTGGCTTACCTATTCTTGACATTAGCTGGCATAGCAGGCGGAAATTGCACCACCTGCGCTGGCTAGGAAAATTTCAATCACACAAGGAGGTTCTTATGCAGACCACTGAAAAAAATCTGGGTGACAGCACCAACCCAGACACCATCAACCGGGCGCTCTGCGCCCACCCACTGGGAGGACGACGATGAAAACTACCGCAAAACTAATCGCCTTGGCGATTGCATTGGGATTCGCTGGCGGCGCCTGTGCCGCAGCCCACTCCAGCACCGCAATGCAACCCTCGGCTACGGCGTCGATGGCGCCGATGGCAAAGGGGCAAATGTCACCCGATGCCGACAACACCGAAATGAATGAGCGGGATAAGAGCGGCGCTACCAAGACTCCGCAGGACCAAACCGACACAGTGCCAGATCGCAAATTGCTAGCAGCGGTTCGCAGAGCGGTAGTAGCTGATAAGGCACTTTCGACAAAGGCCCACAACATCAAAATCATGGTCAAAGGTGGCGCCGTCACCTTGCGCGGGCCAGTCGATAGTGCAGAAGAGACCGCCAAAATTGAGGCCATCGTCAAGGGAGTCCGGGGCGTGAAGAAGACTGATAACCAGTTGGATGTCAAAACCAAATAACTTTTCACGCATTTACTTTTTTAACTTATTCACTGAAGGAATTCCAAATGAAAAACGCTGTATTTTGTATCGCTAAAGATCGCACTCAAGCCGAGTTGATTGTTGATAACTTGAAGACTGCTGGCTTTTCTAACACCGATATTTCGGTGCTGTTGGCAGACAAGACCGGAACCCGAGATTTTGCGCACGAGCAAAACACCAAGATGCCTGAAGGTGCAACCACGGGTGTCGTAGCTGGCATGGGCACCGGCGCTATTCTGGGCTGGTTGGCGGGCATTGGCACATTGGCCATTCCCGGTGTCGGGCCATTTATTGCAGCGGGCCCCATCATGGCGGCACTGGGTGGCGCTGCCGTTGGCGGAGCCACTGGTGGTGTGATCGGTGCCTTGGTGGGTATGGGCATTCCCGAATACGAAGCCAAACGTTACGACGGAAAGATCGCCAGTGGCAATGCTCTGATCTCGGTGCACACCGATGATTCAAAGCAAGAAAAACTCGCCAAAGAAATTTACGAACGTGCGGGCGCCGAGGACATCAAATCGACCAGCGAGTCGTCTGTCCCAAGCGCGTAACCGCATCAGTTGTAATTTCTAATTCGGAAACAAGTGGGTGGCCGCAGCGGCCGCCACTTGCCCCTTTTTTAATCAAGGAGACTCATATGAATACCATTGAAAAAACGCGCAAGGCCAACGCTAACCTAGATCCCATCACCGATGAACCCGGCGCCCATCCCATCGGAACCGGTGTCGGCGCCGCGCTGGGTGGCGCAGCAGCGGGCGCTGCCACCGGCACGATCGCCGGCCCAGTCGGTACTGTGATCGGCGCCGCGATCGGTGCGATTGCCGGTGGCCTCGCTGGCAAAGGTGTTGCCGAAGCGATCGATCCTACGATTGAAGACGCCTACTGGCGGGACAACTACACCAAACGTCCCTATGTCGGCACTGGCGCTACTTATGACGACTATGGTCCGGCTTATCGCTATGGCGTGAATGCCTATTCCACTAATCCAGATCGCAGCTTCGATATCGCCGAGGCGGACCTTTCGCGCGGCTGGAAAGAAGCACGCGGCAAGTCGTCTTTAGACTGGGATCGCGCGAAGGATGCCACACGTGACGCGTGGCATCGGCTCGGCGCCTCCAAGTAAGAAGGCAAATGCCCCCCAACCTATAACGGCTTGGGGGGCAAGTACAAGGGAAGGCACCCTATAGGCTGCGCTGTTGGTGCCATCTCCAGCGCTTCCATTCAGGCCGTCTTCGAAATTTCAGAAAGTGCTTCTGCGGCAACTTCGATATCCGAACCCTCTACGGTGAAATCGCCCAGCGCGACAATTCCCACTAGGCGCTTGTCCGCATTCACAATCGGCAGACGCCGGATCTGATTTTTGCTCATGATCTCTGCTGCCTTGTCGATGGAATCTTCTTCAAAAGTCCAGAATATTCCTGGTGACATCACCTCGCGCACCTTGGTGCTGGCGTCCAAGCCCATCGCCACGGCCCGTATCGCAATGTCACGGTCCGATATGGCGCCGATCATGCGGTCGTTTTCGCCGACGGGCATCATCCCGTAGTTACCCTTTTGCATGAGTTCGGCTGCTTCCCGAATGGTTTGGTCCGCGCCGATAACCTGCACGTCCTTGCTCATCAATGCTTTTACTTGTTTCATGGTTTCTCCTGAGAACGGAATGCAACCCGACGGATTCGCGCTGCTTGAACCCAGATTACAGAATTGACGGCAACTGCTCTGTACGGTAGCGGACAAAAGTAGAAATGTTTATGGCCGCCCAAATGCGCAGCCTGACCTGAGCGCCACCGCACAGACCGCCCGAAACAAGGGGCGCAAGCTACTCCCAGCACACCAAAAGGTAAATTATGAAAGCAAGGCATGTTCATCCGTCCGACCTGCACGGCTACAGCCGTCTGGCCATTGACGCCACCTTGGGCGTCACTGACATGGTGGAGGCGATGCACCTAAACATCCTCCAATTTCCAGCACCCTTTGGCAAAGTCAGGGGCCATTCACATGCCTATGGAAACATCCAAACTGTATTGCGCAAAATTACCAGACGGATTTACAACTCGATTCGGCGTGGGACCCAGCTTGTTGGTGGCGGTTTGGATATTGCGCTGGAGTGCACACACCCCGAGCTTGCACAGATTCGATCGACCAAAGAGCGTGCGGCGGTTATTGCGATCCTGAATGGCGTACTGGGCGACCACATGACCGCCCGCAAAAATCCGCTCACGATCACAATGGATTGGCGTCTGAATGGTCAACCGCTTGAACTCACCACCGAAGCGTTGTCAAGCACCATACAGCAGCCCCAAGGTCGTGTGTTGATCATGATTCACGGCCATTGCATGAATGTGCTGCAATGGACTAGAAACGGCCATAACCATGGTGACGTGCTGGCCGCAGCCAACGGGTTCACCCCGATGGTCCTGCGCTACAACACCGGTTTGCACATCTCACAGAACGGCCGCGCGCTGGCCGACCAATTGGAGCAACTGGTGCGGGTATGGCCGGTGCCGGTGCAAGAGTTGTGTATTGTCGGCTACAGCATGGGCGGCTTGGTGGCGCGCAGCGCTTTCCACTATGGCGCGTTGACCCAACAAAGTTGGATGCAGCATGTGCACAAGTTGCTGTGTTTGGGAAGCCCCCACCATGGATCTATGCTGGAGCGCGCTGGGAACATGGTGGATATCGCACTCGACCTCAGTCCATACTCCGAAGCGCTTTCCCGTTTGGGCAAGATTCGCAGCTCAGGTACCACCGATTTGCGCCATGGCAATTTGACCGATGAGGATTGGGCCGGCCGCGACCGCTTTGCGCACCGTGCAGACCCCAGGCAACCCGTACCTCTGCCCGAAAATGTGCAGTGCTACGCCATAGCGGCCATGATCGCCAAAACCCACGGTGATCTGAGTGGCAAGCTGGTCGGAGATGGCCTAGTGCCACTCATGAGCGCCTTAGGGCAACACCGCGACGAACAACGCGCATTGCACTTCCCGCAAGGGCATCAAAAAGTGTTTTACGGCATGACCCACTTGGGACTGCTGGACAGCAAGGCAGTGTGCGACCAAATGCAAGAATGGATGGCGGCGCCTTACGCGCCTTCGCGAAGGGCTCCAGCCAGCACGTTAACGCCCATAACCCAGGCACGCTGGGGAAATTACATGTTATTTGCTACAAAATACATAGCTACAAAGTCCCCAGCAGTTTGATCGCTAAGCGCAACACGGCGCTGGTGTCGGGCTCGCTGTTGCTGTCTGGCAGCTTGGAATGCAGGCTGGCGCGCGCGCTGCCACCGTTGTTGCCTTGCAGGGCCGTGTGCGCCTTAATTTCTAGTCGGTGATGGGCGAATCATCAATCGGGTTATTGCCAAACAAGCCGTGGCTCGCCTTGTATGCCAATTGCGCTTGTTCCAGCGCCCGACTGACACGGTCGATAGCAGCGGTATTGGGTACGGACGCAGACTGCAGTGCCACCAGTGTGTCTCGCAGTCGAAAATAATCTTCGCGTGCAACCACTTGCGCAAGTGTTGTGTCTGTTCCATTCGGATGGTTTAGGAGTTCGTTCATATTGTTCCTTTGGCAAGGGTCACCACGTCTACGATTGGGGTGGCAGCGTTGTGGGCGGTTCGCGCACGGGGATAGGGCTCTCCAGTGGCGGTGGCGCGCCCAACGGGGCCGGCGGGTTTGGCACCTCGGGCGGCGCCGAAATGGGGGCCTCGGGCACCGGTACATTGGGTTGGGTTAACGGCGTATTCATATGGAACTCCTGAAAAATTGGGCAAAAATATCCACGCAAGTTTCCACATCTGAAGGCGAGCAATCTGTGCGCTATCGCACACCCGGCACATTGCGGCCATGGGGTGGCGCTCTTAAATTTCTACTAACGCACCACCCGACGGGCACTCAGCGCGGAGCGTTGACGCCGATCATTGTCATTGGCTTTGCGGCGATCACAGACCCGCAGATCCTGACCACCCGCTTCCATTTCGGGTAGCGGAAATTGCAGGTGCTCGTCAGACTGCAGCTGCCCGTCCAACCCATTCGCTAGGCTGTTAGTTTTGGCGGTTTCGTCCTGGCGATAAAACGTGAATCGTCCACCGCCGGCCTTTTTGGACTGGTACATGGCGGCGTCCGCCAGGGTGATAAGGGTGTTCGCGTCGTGCGCGTCTTTCGGACAAAAAGCGATACCCAGACTCACAGCCACCTGTAGCTTGTTTTGGCCTATCTGACATGGCGCATCAAGACTCGTAAGAATCTTGTTGGCGATGATCGCCGCATGGGCGGGATGGGCTACCTCCGACAGCAACACCAAGAATTCATCCCCCCCGTGGCGGCTGACGGTGTCGGATTCGCGCACTGCCGCTTCCAGGCGGCGCGCCACCATCGTCAACACTGCATCGCCGACCGTGTGGCCCAGGGTGTCGTTGATTTCCTTGAAACGGTCCAGGTCCACGAAGATGACCGCGATGCCGGCGCCACGCCGATATGCAGTGGCGATGGCCTGCTCCATACGGTCATGCATCAGCGCCCGGTTGGGTGTGCCGGTCAATCCATCGTTTTGGCTGGTTCGTGTCAACTCTTCCAGTTCGTTGACCGCCGTCTCGGCGGCGGTATCTGAACGCAGGGCAGACACGACCAATTGCGCGTTGGCTTCGGCAATTTCAGCAGGCAACTGGGCACTGAGCACTTTGTGTGCCGCTGCTATTTTTTTCTCCAAGCTGCCCAACTCGGTGCGCAAAGTCGCCTCTTGCTGTCTGAGCACTGCCAGTGTTTGAATTGCGACGGCCACTTTTTTAGCGTTTAGGTTTGTTTTCATAGTGGGTCCCATTCGAAGCCGCACTTATTGCGCATTTTTGACGTTGACAGCACGGTTCGTGCCGTCAACTTGTGTTGGCTGTCCGCAGAGCAGCCCTTCGTGGTCTGCCATCATGGCGCCAATGT
>JBBRNS010000107.1:0-12468 GCA_038230175.1 Burkholderiales bacterium | reverse complement strand
CGCCGCCACCACCGCACGCGGTCAAGACCACGGCCGCAATCAGCGTCAAACCGCTGATGGAAAATTTATTTGAGTACATAGGTAGTTCCACATGAAGGGCCCGCTCGCCCAAAGGCAAGGCGATATGCCCAGGCCGCGTTCGGCAGCCTGGGCTGGGTGTGCGCCGCGCGGGTTTAGGCGACGAACTTGTCCGACGGCTGCTGCGCTTTGTTGCGGCGGCGAATGATGGTGCCCATCAAGCCCAGACCAACAAACATCATGGCCAGTGTTTCAGTTTCGGGGACGGCAGTGACCGAAGGTGCAAAACCCTGTGCGTTGTCGCCAATACCATCGAGCAAACCGAAGTTGCCCGCGTGGAAGGTGCGTGCGTTGGTGCGCACAATTTGGGTGAAGCTGGTGGTTCCGGGTTCAATCTTGGAATACACACCTGGCTCAAACGTGAAGCCAATCACACCACCCATTGAGCGGTCCGCGTTGGCCGATGCTTCGGTTCCGGCCAAAAACATGCCAAAAGCAGCACTGGTCTGGAACACGCTAATGGCACTGGCACCCAGGCTGCTGTAGTCGTACCCAGTCAGGCGGTCTACACCGTTGACGGCTGAGGTGTTGTTGGAATATTGGTAGTAGAAGTCAAGGCCGGTGCCGGTGTCATACACCGCTGTGCGTGCGGTGCCGTTGTAGCTGATGTTGCTAATGGCGGTAGACGCCTGTGCCAGCAAGGTGCCGCCAAAAGAGCCCGCCACGATATCAACATTCGGCGTCACGACGCCGATGGTTAAAGCAGTTGCCTGGGCTACGCCGAATGCGCCGAGCAGGGAAAGGGCTAGCACGCTGTGTTTCATTGTCAATTTCATAAAGTACTCCGAGAGGTTGTAAAAGGTTGCGCGGGTCACTGGGTGTTAAACCATGCGACCCAACGGAAGGTTATGGCTTACGGCGCGCGGGGTCTGTGTGGCACACCGCTTAGCGCCAGTTAAATGGCAGACGGGGCAAATGACCCTGCAAATAGCACCGCCGCAAAGACATGAATGCTATAAAAATGCTAGCTGCTTGCGCAATATCGATGAGGGCTAGAGGCCGAAATGACCATAAATTTTGGTGCTGATGGCCGTGCGCACTGTTGTGCCGTCCGCAGCCACTGGGCGCTAAGTGCTCTGACGCACAGACCCCGGCGCCGGACCACGTTACGGTAGCGATTGACTGGCAACCAAGGTGCCTGCGGTTCTGGACCCTGTCTGGGGCTTACACTGTTTGTGCTTCATTCCGGCAATGTGCCAGTTGATGGCGCCTTGCGATCGGAGAACAGCATGACGAGCAAAAAGAAAACACCCACTGCGGCCACTGCCACGGACGTTGTTGCGCCCAAAGCCGACACCCAGGCCCAGGCCCAATCTTTGCCGCGTGACGAAGGTACCAAGGCCAGCTTCCCCATCGTCGGCATCGGCGCCTCTGCGGGCGGGCTGGCGGCGTTTGAGGCCTTTTTTGCCGGCATGCCCGCCGATGTTGACCCCGACATGGCCTTCGTGCTGGTGCAGCACTTGGCGCCTGACCACAAAAGTATCCTGACCGAGCTGATCCAGCGCTACACCCGCATGAAGGTGCTTGAGGTCGAAGACGCCATGGTGGTGCAGCCCAATTGCGCCTACATCATTCCGCCCAACCGCGACATGGCTTTTTTGAATGGTGCCCTGCACCTGCTGGAGCCTTCGGCCCCCCGTGGCCAGCGCCTGCCGATTGACTTTTTGTTTCGCTCGCTGGCGCAAGACCAGTGCGAGCGGGCCATCTGCATTGTGTTGTCGGGCACCGGCAGCGATGGTGCGCTGGGCGTGCGCGCCATCAAGGACGCGGGCGGCATGGTGATGGTGCAAGCGCTTAGCACCACCGAGTTTGACGGCATGCCCCGCAGCGCCATAGCCACCGGCATGGTCGACTATGAATTGCCGGCCGCTGAAATGGCCGCCCAGCTCATCAGTTACGTGCACAAAGCATTCGGCAAGTTACCGCGCTTCACCGCGCAGGTAGAGCCCCGCAGCACCAACGCCCTCAAAAGAATCTTCATTTTGCTGCGGGCACAGACCAGCCACGACTTTTCGCAATACAAGCCCAGCACCATTCACCGCCGCATTGAACGGCGTATGGCGGTGAACCAGATCGAGGCGATCGACGGCTACGTCAAGTTTCTGCAGCAATCGCCCCAAGAGGTGGAGGCCCTGTTTCGCGACCTGTTGATCGGTGTGACCAACTTTTTCCGCGACCCTGAGGTGTTCAAGGCCCTGGAAGAGCAAATCATCCCCAAACTGTTTGACGACAAGCCAGCCGGGGGCGTGGTGCGGGTGTGGTCCACCGGCTGCTCGACCGGGGAAGAGGCCTACTCCATCGCCATTCTTTTGCAAGAGCGTATGGAGGCCCTCAAACAAAGCTACACGGTGCAGGTTTTTGCCACCGACATTGACCGCCGCGCCATTGCGGCAGCCCGAATGGGGCTGTACCCGTCAGGTATCGCAGCCGACGTGTCGCCCCAGCGGTTGGCGCGTTTCTTCGCGGCAGAGCCCGATGGCAGTGGCTACCGCATCCACAAGGCCATACGGGACATGCTGGTGTTCTCAGAGCAAGACGTGCTCAAAGACCCACCGTTTTCCAAGCTGGACCTGCTCAGTTGCCGCAACCTTTTGATTTACCTTGACGGGGATTTGCAAAAGCGCTTGATCCCCCTGTTTCACTACGCGCTCAATCCCAATGGCATGCTCTTCTTGGGCAGTTCGGAGGGCGTGGGCGATTTTCATGACCTGTTCCTCGCGCTGGACCGCAAGGCCAAGTTGTACCAGCGCAAGCCTGATTTTCATGGCATGCAACGCGCGGCGCCCAGCCGGTTTTTGCCCAACCCGGGCGCGCCCGACGCGGTGCCCGCCGCCGGGTCCGCCAAGGCCAGCTTCCCCGGCAAACTGCCGCTGCGCGAGCTGACCGAACAGGCCTTGTTAAAAGAATTGGCGCCACCCAGCGCCTTGGTCAATCGCATGGGCGACATTTTGTACCTGCACGGGCGCACCGGCCAGTTTTTGGAGCCGGCTTCGGGCGAAGCGGGTGTGAGCAATATTTTAAAAATGGCGCGCGAGGGCTTGCGCCAAGACCTGGCCATTACCCTGCGCAAAGCGGTCAGCACCCATGCCACCATGCACGCGAGGGGGTTGCGGGTCAAAACCAACGGCCACTTCACCACCACCCACCTCAGCGTCTCGCCGGTGCCGACGGGTGCGTTGGACAACCCTGAGTCGTCTTTGTACCTGGTGATACTGCAAGCAGCGCCCGACCACGACCACGGTGTGACTACCTTACCGGTGCTGCCCCAAACGGTGTCCGCTGGTACCCACACAGAGCACACCACCCAGGCCCATCCGCAAGAGTCGGAAGCCGACGCCCACATTGCCGCACTGCGCAAAGAGTTGCGGGCCAAAGACGAATACCTGCAGACCGCGCATGAAGAGCTGGAAACGTCCAACGAAGAGCTCAAGTCGTCCAACGAAGAAATGCAGTCGGTTAACGAAGAACTGCAGTCCACCAACGAAGAGCTGGAAACGTCGAAAGAAGAGCTGCAGTCGGTCAACGAAGAGCTGGCCACCGTCAATAGCGAGCTGCAAACCAAGGTGGCAGACCTGTCACGCTCTAACAACGACATGAACAACCTGCTGGCTGGCACCGGTGTGGCTACCGTGTTTGTGGACCATGATTTGCGCATCTTGCGCTTTACCCCGTCGGTCACGCAGATCATCAACCTGATCCTGAGTGACGTGGGCCGCCCGGTGGGCCACATTGTGTCGAACCTGGTCGGCTACGACAGTTTGGTGGCGGACGCACGGGCGGTGCTGGACACCTTGGTGCCCAAAGAGGTGGAGTTGCAAACCAAGGCGGGCAAGTGGCACATGATGCGTATCCAGCCCTACCGCACGCTGAGTAATGTGATTGAGGGGGTGGTGCTGTCGTTTGTCGACATCAACGACATGGTCAAAACCCGCGTTGCCTTACTCAAGACCAATGAGCTGCTGCGCCTGGCGGTGGTGGTGCGCGATGCGCATGACGCCATCACCGTGCAAGACTTGGATGGCCGTACCCTGGCCTGGAACCCGGGCGCGGTGAGCCTGTATGGCTGGTCTGAGGCCGAGGCGATGGCGATGAACGTGCGCGACCGTATTCCCGCAGCCCAGCACCACGACGCCCAGGCACTGGTGCAGCGGCTAACCCGGGGTGAGACGCTAGACGCCTACACAGCAACGCGGCTGAGCAAAACCGGGCAAACACTGGCGGTGCAGGTTACCGCCACCGGCTTGATCGACACGAGCGGCCATGTCTATGCGATAGCCACCACAGAGCGGGTGCAGGGGGGTAGCCTATGAGCCCTTACACCAAACCAGAAGCCGCCTCGGGGCACGACAGACATTCCGACTTTGGCCCGTTCATGCGCCGCCGGGCCGATGCCATTGCCGCGGCGACGGCCAGCGATGCGTTTGATGAGTTGGTGAACCTGTCGCCGGACGAGATCCGCGCAATGTTGCACGAGCTGCGGGTGCACCAGATCGAGCTGGGCATGCAGAACGAAGAGTTGCGCCGATCACAGGTGCAACTCGATGACGCGCGGGCGCTCTATTTCAACCTGTACGACCTGGCGCCGGTGGGTTATTGCACCCTGAGCGACCAGGGTCTGGTGCTGCAGGCGAATTTGACCGCGGGTGCCTTGCTAGGGCTAGCCCGCTCGCAGGTGATTGGCAAACCCATCTGCCGGTTCATTTCGAAAGCCGACCAAGATGTGTATTACCTGCACCGCAAAATGCTGGTGGAGCAAGGCGATTCGCAATCGTGTGAGCTGCAGATGGTGCGCGCCGATGGGCTTGCGTTTTGGGCCAGCCTGGTGTCCTCTGAAGCGGAGGATGCCGATGGGGAGGTAGTGCACCGCATCGTGCTGAGCGACATTTCTGATTGCAAGCGGATGGAACTGGCGTTGCAGGTGCAAAACGCCGCGCTGGAGGAGGCAAAACGTGTGGCCGACCAAGCCAACCGGGCCAAGTCAGAGTTTTTGTCCAGCATGAGCCATGAGCTGCGCACCCCGCTGAACGCGATTTTGGGGTTTGCGCAGTTGCTCGAAGGCGGTGAGCCGCCACCTACGCCGGGCCAAAAATCACGGGTCGATCAGATTTTGAAGGCCGGTTGGTATCTGCTGGATTTGGTGAACGAAATTTTGGACCTCGCGGTGATCGAGGCCGGCAGCGTGTCATTGGCGCTAGAGCCGCTGTTGGTGTCTGAGGTGCTGGACGACTGCCAGGCCATGATCGCCCCCTTGGCACAGACCAGTGGCATCACCGTTAACTACGGCTCGCTGGACGCCCCGCTGTGGGTGCTGGCTGACCGCTTGCACCTCAAGCAGGTGTTGGTGAATTTGATTAACAATGCCATCAAATACAACCGCCCTGGTGGCACGGTTGAGGTGGCGTGCTGCATCGGTACGCGAGGGCGCTTGCGCACCAGCGTGCGCGACACCGGCCACGGCTTGTCGGCCGAAAAATTGGACCAGTTGTTTCAGCCGTTTAACCGCTTGGGCCAAGAGGCCGGTAGCGTCAAGGGTACCGGCATTGGCCTGGTGGTGAGTAAGCGGCTGGTTGAGCTGATGGGCGGTGAAATCGGTGTACACAGCACGGAGGGCGAGGGCACTGTTTTTTGGGTTGAGTCGGACTTGGCAGATGCCCCAGCACTGGCGGCAGACCTCGTGGATGGCGCGGCAAGCGCGGCGCATGGGCCATCAGAGCCAGCGCCCGTGCACGCCAACACACGCCAACATTCCGTGTTGTATGTGGAAGACAACCCAGAGAACCTGCAATTGGTCGAAGAACTCTTGGCGCGCCGGCCAGAACTGCAACTGCTGAGCGCCCGAGACGCCCCCAGCGGCATCGCTTTGGCGCACAGCCAGCAGCCGTCGATCATTTTGATGGACATCCACCTGCCGGGCATGAGCGGCTTGGCGGCGCTCAAGATGCTGCGTGAAGACCCGCGCACGCAGCACATCCCTGTGGTGGCGGTCAGCGCCAATGCCATGGCCACAGAAATTGAAAGCGGCCTGGAGGCGGGTTTCTTTCGCTACATCACCAAGCCCATCAAAATCGACGCGTTTATGGGGTTTGGGGTGCAGTGGAACAGAAAACCCGGTTAAGAGGCCAATTTGAATAGCCAAATAGGTTGTAGCTAACTTACATCGGTAAATTTGCTTTTGGCTACCCACTCTACAATGGGCCAAATTGGGTGTACTCAAACTGGCTATCCACTATGCAAATTGCCCGCCTCTACCTGCGCGTCAGTACCGATGAGCAAGACCTGACCCGCCAAGCCGCCATTGAAGTGAGCGCGAAGCAGGCGGGTTACTACATCGCGGGCGTCTATCGGGAGAAGGCGTCTGGCGCGCGCGCTGACAGACCTGAGCTGCTGCGCATGATCAGCGACTTGCAGTCGGGGGAGGTGGTTGTCGCAGAGAAGATGGATCGCATCAGTCGTTTGCCGTTGCCCGAGGCGCAGAAGTTGGTCGATTCGATCCGCGCCAAAGGTGCGCGACTGGCGGTGCCAGGGCTGGTTGATCTCACGGAATTCACAGCTGCCGCTGACGGCGTTAGCCGCATAGTATTGGAGTCGGTACAGGAAATGTTACTCAAGCTGGCCTTGCAAATGGCCCGTGACGATTACGAGACCCGCCGAGAGCGCCAACGCCAAGGAGTTCAACTTGCAAAAGCGGCCAACAAGTATGTTGGGCGACTGCCTGACATAGCAACACACGAGCGCATCATCGCCCTGCGCCGCACGGGATTGACCATCAAACGTACTGCTGAGCTTGCTGGATGCAGCCAGAGCCAAGTCAAGCTGATATGGGCCAGTCGGCAAACCCAAGCCTGACACCATGCCTGTTGATTTTCTATCCAGTGCCCAGCGCGATGCTTATGGACGCTACGCCACAATACCGTCTTCTGACGACCTGGCGCGGTATTTTCATCTGGACGATAACGACCTGGCACTGATTTCGCGTAAGCGTGGCGACCACAACCGATTGGGCTTTGCCGTTCTGCTTGGCACTGTGCGCTACCTCGGCACCTTCTTGGACGATCCGGTCGCGGTGCCACCTAACGTGCTCCAGACCCTGGCCAAGCAACTGTACGTTGAGTCTGGTTTGGGCATCCATGCATATGCCAGTGGAGAACAGCGGTTTTCGCACACAGCAGAAATACGTGCCCTCTACGGCTATGTCGAAATCACTGAGTCTTCGGTTGGATTCCGCTTGACCCGCTGGCTTTACGCGTTGTGCTGGACGGGCACTGACCGACCAAGCGTGCTGTTCGAGCGGGCAACTACCTGGCTGGTGACAAACAAAGTGCTGCTACCGGGCTGCAGCGTCTTGGAGCGCTACGTCGCGCGACTGCGTAGCCGAGTTGAAATTCGATTGTGGGTTGCTTTAGGGCGTGGTGTTAGTGCCTCGCAGCAAAGTCGCCTAGAGCAACTTCTGGAGTTGCCGTCTGACAGCCGCACGTCACAACTTGACCAATTGCGCACAGGGCCCGTCGTGGTCAGCAGCCATTCCTTGGTCAAAGCCTTGCGTAGATTGCAAACTGTGCGTGAGATTGGCATCCGCGTGCCGGCGGCGACCCGCATCCCGCCGACCAGAATAGCGAACTTGGCCCGTTTTGCTGGTGCCGCCAAAGCCAGCGCCATCTTGCGTCTACCCAATCAGCGTAAGTTAGCAACACTGGTAGCCTTCGTTCATTGTCTTGAGGCATCGGCCCAGGATGATGCACTGGAAGTGTTAGAAGGCTTGCTGCGAGAAGTGTTTAACGGCGCGATCAGGGCGGACAAAAAGGCGCGTCTGCGTACATTGAAAGACCTTGATCATGCGGCAATTACCCTGGCCCGAGCCTGCCAGCACATGCTTGATGACAAGTTTCCTGATGCCGAACTACGTGTCAAGCTGTTTGAGCAAATCCCACGCGAAATGCTCAACCGTGCCCTTGAAAGCGTTAAGGCGCTTACACGGCCTGCCAATGATGTGTACTTTCAGGAGCTGGATGCCAAGTACAAGACGATTCGGTTCTTTCTGCCAACTCTGGTGGACACCATCAGCTTCGCCTCCAATGCTGCTGGCGATCCGTTAATCGCGGCGCTGTGGTGGCTGCGGGAAAACGCCACCGCCAAACAGCCAGCCAATGATGCGCCACTCGAAATTGTCGGCAAATCGTGGCGACGGCATGTAGTGGGCGAGGATGACAGCCTAAACTTCCATGCCTACGCTTTTTGTGTGTTGGCACGTTTGCAGACGGCTTTAAAACGCCGCGATGTATTTGTGGTTCCGAGCTGGCGCTACGCCGATCCATGCGCGGGTTTGCTTAGCGGTGCTGAGTGGGAGGTAACGCGCCCGATCATCTGCCGCACACTTGGCCTGTCAGCCACTGCCGAACCGACATTGAATGCATTGGCAACAGAGTTGGACAACACGTATCGCGCCGTAGCCACTCGCCTTCCCGATAACCCTGCGGTGCGCTTTGAAAAAGTCGGCGATAAGCAAGAGTTGGTGCTGACCCCGTTTGATGAGATTGAAGAGCCGCCATCTCTGGTTGCGTTGCGAGAAAAAGTCAGCGGCATGCTGCCACGCGTAGACCTGCCTGAATTGATTTTGGAAATTGCGGCACGTACCGGATTCACCGATGCTTTCACCCACCTTTCTGAACGCTCCGCCCGTGCAGCCGACCTGAACATCAGCCTGTGCGCAGTATTGATGGCCGAATCATGCAACACAGGGCTGGAGCCGCTAATTCGTGGCGACACCCCAGCACTCAAGCGGGACAGGCTATTGTGGGTAGACCAAAACTATATCCGTGACGATACCTTGACTGCTGCCAATGCCATGCTCGTGGCGGCGCAAAGCCGCATTGACCTGGTCAATGCCTGGGGTGGTGGTGAAGTAGCGTCGGCCGATGGCATGCGCTTTGTGGTGCCCGTACGCACGGTACATGCTGGGCCAAACCCGAAATACTTTGGCATTGGGCGTGGCGTTACCTGGTACAACCTGATGTCCGATCAATACTCAGGTCTGAACGCCATCACCGTGCCTGGAACTTTGCGGGACAGTTTGCTGCTGCTGGCCGTGGTTCTGGAGCAGCAAACCGATCTTCAGCCGACACAAATCATGACCGACACTGGCGCGTACAGTGACTTGGTGTTTGGGCTGTTCCGGCTGGCAGGCTATCGCTTCAGTCCGCGCTTGGCCGATGTTGGCGGCACACGCTTTTGGCGCTTTGACCAGCAAGCCGACTATGGTCTGCTCAATGCCATTTCCACGCATCAACTCAGCATGCAAAAAATCAAACCACACTGGGATGACGTGTTGCGTTTGATTGGGTCACTCAAGTTAGGCCTGGTCTCAGCCGTTGACATCATGCGTACGCTGCAAATCGGCGGCAGCCAGACCAGTCTGGCGCAAGCCATTGCGGAGATTGGCCGTGCCGAGAAGTCCTTGCACATGCTGACCTACATTGACGACGAGGCTAAGCGGCGCGGCACGCTGGTTCAACTCAATCGAACAGAGGGCCATCACAGTCTGGCGCGCGTCGTTTTCCACGGTAAACGCGGCGAGCTGCGCCAGCATTACCGCGAGGGCCAGGAAGACCAATTGGGTGCCTTGGGTCTGGTGCTCAACATGATCGTGCTGTGGAACACCATTTACATGGATGCAGCCTTGAAGCAACTGCGCAGTGAAGGCTACCCAGTTCGAGAAGAGGATGTTGCCCGCATGTCGCCGTTGGTACACGCGCACCTCAACACACTTGGGCGCTATTCATTCTCGATGCCGGCGGCTGTGGCCAAGGGCGAGTTGCGGCCATTGCGCGATCCTGCGAGTGATGAGTGATGACGCACCAATACTAAATGTTCAACGAACATTTAGTGCTGCGCTTCTGCCTTGTTGGCAAGCGTTGAAATACCTAGGCCGAATAGAAAGGCAGGCAACAATCCGCAACACTCCAAAACCAGAAATCGGAAATTACGGAATAAAAGTTGCATGGCCCGCTAACATGTGGATGTCGACGGTAATGCCATCCAGCACAACTAGAAGAGACAATCCAAATGAATCACTTGAAGATATCTACGCGCCTAGCCATCTTGATCGGTGGGTTTTCCATATTGTTACTGATGGTCGGTGTGCTTGGCTTGTATAGCACTTCTGCCAGTAACAACACCTTGAAAACAGTGTACGACGACCGGGTGCTAGCACTGGGGCAACTTGAAGGGGTGAGCCGGATCTACCAGCGCAACCGCATACTGGTAATGGATATGATGCTCAACCCGGAAGCGGCCCACATTGAGAAGCGAGATACCGAATTGCGCGCCAATGTCGAAAGCGCCAATAAGCTTTGGGCTGCCTACAAGGAAACTTACCTTACCCCAGAAGAAGCGAAGTTGTCGGAAGAGTTTGAGAAAAATCGCACAACGTATGTGCAAGAGGCCTTGCTCCCGACACGGGACGCAATGCGTGCAGGCAAACCGGACGAAGCGCTGAAGGTTTACAAGGAGAAACTAAGCCCACTTTCGCCCCTCGCGTTAGCTGTGATGAATAAGCTCATTCAATTGCAACTAGATGTTGCTAAAACGGAGTACGACGGAGCGGTTGCACGTTTTTCTATATTGAGAAATTTCGCTATTGCTTCCATCGTGGGTGGAATCCTCTTCGCACTATTGTTCGGCGTGGCGCTCACGCGCAGCATCCTGCGCCAATTGGGCGGTGAGCCTTCAGAAGTACTTGCAGTGACAAGTGCCATCACGGATGGCAATCTGAACACACAAATTTCGGTTGCGCCTGGACACGAGCACAGCGTCATGGCAGGTATGGTCAAAATGCAGGAGTCGTTGTCAAGGATTGTCAGCACGGTGCGGCAGGGCTCCGAGGGATTGGCCACTGCCAGTGCTGAAATTGCCCAGGGCAATAACGACCTTTCCGCCCGCACCGAACAACAAGCTAGCGCGCTGGAAGAGACCGCCGCCAGCATGGAACAGCTCAGTGCCACCGTCAATCAAAACGCTGATAGCGCCCGCCAGGCCAATCAGTTGGCCATGAGTGCTTCCTCTGTGGCCGTGCAAGGCGGGGTGGTGGTCAGTCAGGTGGTGCAAACGATGAAGGGCATTAACGACGCCAGCCGAAAGATCGCAGACATCATCAGCGTGATTGACGGAATTGCTTTCCAAACCAATATCCTGGCCTTGAACGCGGCGGTGGAAGCGGCGCGCGCTGGTGAGCAAGGTCGCGGCTTTGCTGTGGTGGCGTCTGAGGTGCGCTCATTGGCCGGTCGTTCGGCCGAGGCTGCCAAAGAGATTAAGGCCCTCATCGGTGCCAGTGTGGAGCGTGTGGACCACGGTACTGCCTTGGTGGACCAAGCAGGCACCACTATGACCGAGGTGGTTGTTAGCATCAAGCGTGTGACAGATCTGATGGGTGAGATAAGTGCCGCCAGCAGCGAGCAAGCCGCCGGCGTGAGCCAGATTGGGGAAGCCGTTACGCAGATGGACCAGGTAACCCAGCAAAATGCGGCCTTGGTGGAAGAAATGGCTGCTGCAGCCAGCAGCCTCAAGGGTCAGGCGCAAGAACTGGTGGAGGTGGTGGCGGTGTTCAAGGTAGGCTCTGATGAAGGCATGCAAAAGCACCAATCCAAAAGGGTGCCCGCACCGTCGCAGCACCCTATCGCGTCTACGGTTGCCGCGCCGCGCTTATCCGCCAAGCCTACGACAAGGCCGGTCGCATTGCGCCCCGCATTGGCTCGGCCATCAGCACCCGCCGCAAAGCCACATACCACAGCGAAAGCCACACCGGCTGGCGGTAATGATGACTGGGAAACGTTTTAGAGCCAATACATACGCGCGACAGACATGTGCGATACCCAACTGGATGTGGTCTTTCGGCAAGTGGCTTCCAATGCCCTTGCACCGCTCGTGATGGCCCGACTAGGATTGTCACAAAGCAGGGTTGCACTAGTAAGTTGGTTTTGACGGAGCTGCCGTGCCTGAGTCGCAACCAGACAAACCACAGCAAGTGTCTCTGCTTGACCTCGCACAAGCACTGGCTGAAATGCGCGACGCCTTGGTATGCGTATCGCTTGATCTGCGCGAATACCAATTCAATTGCGGCAGTATGGGCCGCGCGGAGGCCCAGGAACATCTGAGGGTACTGATGGGAAAGGTCAAAGGCAGTTGAGCGAGGCCATAGGTGTAGAGGCTAGCCTCCGTAGTGACACCCCAGCAGGCCATTCTATTTGGCTATTCAAACCCGGATGGCCACTTCAAACTCCTCCACTTTTGGCCACTCAAAATCCCCCAGGGCGGAACACCGCGATTGTCGCTCTGAATCCAGTTTGATTGAACGTGGCCTGTGATTTTGGTTTTTGACTTATTGCAATTTTCTTAATG